>JAYURB010000114.1:0-11139 GCA_043756425.1 Bacteroidota bacterium | reverse complement strand
GGAAACACTGTTAGAAATGTCATAGCAGATATCTAACCTAGGGTGTCTTGCAGGATCGGGATGATCGCTCGAACAAAATATAAGGCTTCGGAAATAATTCTCATTAATCAACTTAATCATTAACCCGTAATTGGTTGAAGGTGTCGATATCATATCCTGAACTAAGTTTGTTACATCAATAGCATAATCCTGTTGGATGCTGGTGCTGGCCGGGATTAAAACTTTGTGAAGTGTATCTGTAGTCGGTTGTGTATTCCATGTCAATGTGTTCTCACTCCATGGACTTGTAATTTTTAATGCTTCTGCATTATTCTGTCCTGATTGGTTTGAGTGACCTGTATTCGCACTATTGGGGTTCCAGAATAAATTTAATGTTGCACTATTGACTACTGCATTCGTCGGTATTGCGGAAAGATTCCAGTAGATAAGAGAGCGGAGGTCGGTTCTGGTCCCACTGTAAGTCCATGACAAGGCATCAAATTCAGGATTATCGCCGAAGTTCAATGTATCATATCCTGCTAAAATACAATCACCGATTAATGCATCTACTCCTTCGCAATTCGAATATTGTAAATTGAGGCAGGTTGTTTTATTAGGTGCATATGTTAACTCCAGTTTAGGGTGCAGGTTAGGATCGACATTATCGCTGGAAGCAAAAACCAGGCTGCGGTAAGCACTTTCTGTTGCTTCTCGAATCATCATTCCATAATTCGTTGTCGGACTATTCACAAAATCCTGAACCATGTCGGTTACATCAATATTTAAATAATCCTGGTTATTACTTGTACTTGCAGGTAATAAAGCCTGGTGAAGTGTTGTTGTGCCGGGCTGATTTACCCAGGTAACAGTGTATTCACTCCAGGGTGATGTAATTGCACTCAATATTGCATTGTTGGGTCCCGACATATTTGAATGTCCCGGATTCTGACTTGTAGTATTCCAATAAAAAGAAAGGTATGCACTTGAAACCGCTGAACCTACAGGAATAAAACTCAAATCAAATTCAATGAGTGAACGGTGATTGGAGGGGTTTCCTTGTGCCGTCCACGCGAGGGCATTAAACTCGGGGTCATCCCCGTAATTATTTATGTTAGTGCTTGTAGGCACATTATCTCCAATCAAGGCATCTTTGCCACAAGCTGCATCAGGCTGCAATACGACTGTTACGGGAGCACCGGCATCCAGGGTAGTAAAGTTTATTGTCGTACTGTATACAGAAGTTCCTCCGCCTGCACAGATTGTTTGTACCTGCCATTCGTAATCAGTATTGGGAATCAATCCAACGGCGTGGTATGAAATATTTACAGTAGTTGCATTAGTCCATGTTAAAGTACCAAACTGCCTGTACTGAATATTATAACCAATTGCGGCAACAGCAGCTGTCCAGTTAAAGGTCGCTGATACTGAAGAGATATAGGAAGTAGTGCTTCCTGCCGGTGCATTACATACAAGAGGAATTGTAATAAAATTTGTTGAGCTAGTGAATCCGGAATTGTTTCCTGAACAAGCTGTTTGCACCTGCCATTCATAATTCGTACCCGGGGTGAGTCCGAGTGCTGTATGAGAATTTGTGAGCGTGGAATCCAGTGTCCATGTCGTTGTGCCGGCAATCCTGTACCTAACCCAGTAACTTACGGCACCGTTTGCAACTGCCCAATTTAAAACAGCACTCGTTGTGGTTATGCTATTAGTTGTCATACCTGAAACCGAATTGCAAAACACGCCCCCTGTGCAAGAAGACAAGCATGAAGCATTATTAAAGTTATTTAATATTACTGCAGCAGGCTGGCTACCAAATCCATTAGAAAAGTTAATGCCGGCGCTTGTGAGATGACAATAACTCATAATCGTTCCGCCGCCGGAAGGAATGGGTGCACCACTGCAGCTCCCTTCGTATGGGTACCCTGCCGAAGGGCCGCAGCCATCGATTGCAGTGTTGTTCCCGTTCCAGACGCATCCGTGCGTATGACGCGAACCCAGCAGGTGACCTTCTTCATGTGTAATAACTTCTACGCTCCAAGAATAAGTAGGAACGGTTTGAAACGAACCGGAGACACCGGCATAACACTGACTATAATCAAGATTTGGAGAACACAAGCCATTAATGCCCGCTGCTACTCCGCCTGAACCATCATATCCGAGCAGAGCACCAATGTCGCTGGTGAAGGAATTCCTGTATGCCTGGAATTGATTCAATAGGTTTATCGAAGATGAACCTGTATATGGGCTCACAGTGTCCCAGACAAAAACCTGGGAAAGCTCAACAGGAATATTATCATTGTTATATAGGGTAGCGCTTTCATTAAATAATCCCAGTGCGTAGTTTACGGTATTATTTACGTTTCCCTTATCCAGAAAAATATCGTAATTCATTTCCCAGTAAATGCGAATACAATTTGTTGAAATTTGAGAGGGAATTATTAGTTGCTGTGCATCATAACCTTTAGATACATCAGATGTGAAACAATTTATTGAAGGAGAAACAAGCAGGTCTTTATCGTTGTAAAGAATATGTAAATCATTTCCATTATCTTTTATTTTTCCTAAAACCAGATTTCCCAAAACAGGTGAAGAAATTATTCCCATCACTTCATTTTCAAAAATGCTGATGGCAACAATTGAGGTATTGTCACCCTTTATTATTCCCTGATAATGGACGCATCCTTTGTAATTAAATGAAGTCCCTTCATTTCGGCTTGTTATTACTTTAAAATCGGGAGTGACGATTGACGACTGAGTAAGTTCCAATTCGATTGATGTATTTGCAGAAAGTGGAATTGTAAAAAATATGCAGCCGGGATTTTCATGGATAATTTTTTCGGCTTCCGTTTTTTTGAATTCAAGAATTGTTGCAATCTTAACCACATCCTTTATATGCTCTATTGTTGAAAAGGCCTCCGTCTTAACATGAAAAAGTTTAACATCTTTAAAAACTGCATTTTGCAATTTTTGATTATTTATCTTTTTCGAAATAGCATTTTGACTCTGAGCAAAACTTCCTGAAAAAATAAAAAATAATAAAACTACAAGAAATCCATTTTTCATTTAAAAGTTAAATTAAAGAGTGAAGAGAACAATTAATCAAATATATAAGAATTAAAACAAAACAATAGCAGCTTTTTGGCCGAAATCATTTTTTGATTTGCCGGTAAATGGTTTTTACCAGCCATAAAATGTTCTTATAAAAAATCACATCACATTAAAATTAAAGCTATGAAGGAGCGCTCCTCCGCCTTTTCCATAAGAAATTTGAACAGAAAGTTGATTAATCTTTTTAACCCAATTATGCTGAAAATGGCCTACATTCATTATAAAAACTTGTTTTTAATGAATTTTATTGGATAAAATTTTATAATTTAGACCTCTAAAAGTTTCAACCTTGAAAAGGATTGCAATACTTGTATTATGTATTCTTTATTTGATTCCATCTGTTGGAGTTGCAATGGACCTTCATAAGTGCGGAAAAAAAATAAGAGCTATTTCTATAAACGCTCCTCATAAGAGTAGATGTCCTTGCGGAACAAAAATGCCTGCAGGTTGCTGCAAGGATTTTCATCTTTCTTTAAAGATTGTTGATTCGCAGAAAGAAAGTAAGTCCATTTTAATCAAGGCCTCCAACGATTTTAAGAATTTTAATTACCCGGTAAATTTAACCGCTGACAAGACTCATCCCCATTTTGAACTCTTTGATTTTTCTTCGTATCATGCTCCTCCTTTTAAGATTAAACTTCCTGTTTATTTAGTTAACAGCGTTTTCCTGGTGTGATACTATTGGTGTTTAAAAAATGGCCGCATTCATAAGATTGTCGGCATAAATTGTTTTATCTAAACTCTTATCATAAAAATTTAAATTAAATGAAAAAAAAATTCTACCTCTTATTCTTATTATTATCTGTATCAGCGTTAGCAGAAGCGCAAACAATTCCTAACAATGGTTTTGAAAACTGGACTAGCATGGGCAGTTATTATAATCCTGGCCAATGGTCAACGCTAAATGATATAACGACAGCAACAAGTATATATACCTGCGTGAAAGGTACGCCCGGAGCTGTGGGAACATCATACATTAAACTTATTACATCGTCTGCTATTGGTGTGGGCGTTGTTCCTGCAATTGCTGTCTGTGGGACTTTTGATATTGCCACATTACAGCCTACTTCCGGCTTTCCTTTTTCAAACCGCCCGTCAGAATTGAGAGGATATTGGCAGTATATGGCTTTTGGTGGCGATCAGGGTTTTGTTGCTGCTGCACTTACTAAATGGAATATGAACACCATGATGCGCGATACAGTTGCATATGTCTATGAAGCGCTTGGTGGAATGGCCATGAGCTGGGCTAGTTTTACAATTCCTGTTAATTATATGAATGGCGATTACCCTGATTCTTGTATTATTATTCTTTCCGCAAGTCAGGCAAATAATGTTCCTGCTGTAGCAAACAGTTATTTATATGTAGATGAATTAGCTTTTACGGGAACAGTTGCCGGTGTATCGGAATCGATTTCCTCAAAAAACATTTCTTTTTCACCCAACCCGGCTTCTGATAAATTAATACTCGATTTAAGTTCTCTAAAGGACAACCTAACTTCAGTGAAAATTTATGACGTTCAGGGTAAACTTGCAAAATCTGTTGAGAAAGTAATTGTTGGTACTAAGAGTTCGATTGATATTTCCGATATTCCAAAGGGCAATTATCTTTTGAAAGTATCTTCTAAAGAAGGATCAATTTCCGAAAATTTTATTAAATATTAACGGATATGAAAAAAATAATCGTATTGTTTTTAGCATTAATTGCTACAAATTCATTTGGACAAAATCCAATTGCAATACCGGACACACTGACAGGAACTGTTTTTAACCTGAATATTCATTCGGACAGTGTTCAGTTTTTACCCGGAACAAAAACACTTACCAATGCCTTTAATCAATATTCCTATCTGGGACCAACATTGATATTAAATAAAGGAGAAAATGTAACCATGAATGTATTGAATACTCTTAGCGATACTTCAACGGTTCACTGGCATGGTTTACATGTTCCTGCCATGGCTGATGGGGGACCGCATACTATCATTCTTTCAAATACTACCTGGTCGCCTCAATTTGATGTAATGAACAATGCTTCCACTTTTTGGTATCATCCACATTTACATATGAAGACCGGTCAACAGGCCATGCGCGGTGCAGCGGGTTTAATAATTGTTCGTGATACCATAGAAGCTTCTTTAAATTTACCGAGAAGATACGGAGTTGATGATTTCCCTCTGGTGGTTCAATCGCAGCAATTTGACGCCAACAATCAAATCCTGTGGCGCGGCATGCACGATAGTATTTTACTTGTTAATGGCACCATTAACCCTATGCTGGATATCCCCGCACAGTTTGTGCGCTTACGCCTGTTGAATGCTTCACAGGAAAGAAGTTTTAATTTTGGATTCACCGGCAATCGTTCGTTTTCTGTTATTGGAAACGATGGAGGATTGCTTACTGCACCGGTTTCGGTTACACGGAGAAGATTATCCCCCGGAGAAAGAGCAGAGATATTGGTTGACGTATCGGGAATGACCGGACAAACTATTTATCTAATGAGTTATGCATCGGAGTTTGGTGCAGGTATACAAGGCGGTATACCCATGATGGGTATGGATACTGCAATGTATAGCCCCATAAATGGAATAGACTTCAACATTCTTCAATTAAATATTGTGGCACAAACAGTAAGTCCTGTTACTGCTATTCCTTCGTCTTTAGTTTCTATTACTCCATGGTTAGAAACTCAATCGAATATTAATCGATTTATTTCAATTACTGCAAATGGTATGATGTCTATGGATGGTCCCTTTTATTTTAACGGCCAGTTGTTTGACATGAATAGAATTGACTACCACATTCCACTCGATAATATAGAAGTCTGGACAATCTTCAATCAGACAATGGTTGCACACCCTTTCCATATTCACGACGTACAGTTTTTTATTTTAGACAGAGATGGACTTACCGTCCGGCCTGAAGAAGCCGGTTATAAGGATGTTGTATTGCTTGTTCCCAATGAAACCGTTCGATTCATAACGAAGTTTGAAGACTTTGCTGATACTACCATGCCGTATATGTATCATTGTCACATTCTCATGCACGAAGACGATGGTATGATGGGACAATTTGTTGTTGTACCTAATACAACAGGAATTAATGAAGGAGTTCAAAATAATAGTTTTAGCGTATCCTTAAATTCTATTTCCAAAATATTAGCCGTTAACCTTATGCCCACTTTTAATGCCACTATTTCCATAAATGATGTATTAGGCAGACAAAAATATTTTTATCATCCTTCCTCCACACAGAAAAATATTCAAGTCAATACAACTGACTGGAATAACGGTGTTTATTTTGTCACCATGCAAAACGGAAATATAAAGGAATCGAAAAAAATATTTGTACAACATTAATAATAAAGCATTTTTATTAGAAAAATGATTTTGCAAATAAGTATAAACCCTGAAGTATAGAGTTTCACAGAGAGATTATTTTAATTAACTTTCTTTCACCCCCTCCGTGAACCTCTGTGGCCCTCTATGCCTCCGTGTTAATATTTTTTCAATTAAATAATAATCCAACATCACACATTTTTCTTCCTGCTCAATTTTTCTCTCCATCTAAATTCATTTTATACCCATTTACTCATTTCCATTTTTGTCAGTGTGGTATATGAAGTAGTTTTGATCCATCAATTAGAATAATATTTAAATTTTTTAAAATTAACTGCCATGAAAACACTTGAATTAAACCTAAGAAATTTGTCAATTACAATTTCATTTATTATTTGCGCAACATCTTTTCTTTCTTTAACCGGCTGTCAAAAAGATGAATTATCCGAAATTACAGCCGCTCAGCTTCAGGAAAATTCCAAAGAATCTCTTCATGAAGAAAGCTTTTCAGCTATTGCAAAGCAAAACAATTCTACAAACACTTTCACCATGCTTGTTATCGACCACTCAAACGCCCAGACTAATCTTCCAAGCTACAAATTGGAATTGCTTGCCAACGGAAATGGAATGTTTACCGGAAGAAAAAATACAGCTATTCTCGGTTCCAAAAAAATATTTGTTTCCGGTGAAATGATGCAGCAAGTAAAAGAAGTACTGCGTTCAAATAAATTTGAAACATTAGAAAACCTTCCTTTCGTTTTTGATCTTCCAATTGTTTCAACAACTTTCAGACTGGATAATTTAAGCGAAGCAATTACAAAGTTGGATTACAATGAATCCGATAAATCAAACAGACTAATAGAAATGCGCGAAACAATAGAAAACATGCTGGGAATTACAAAATTTGTTAAAAGCAGGAAGAATTTGAATGACCTTCATTTGAGTAATAATAACATACAGAATTAATTCCACGCATAAATTAGGGTAAAACGGAGCAGAGATGCTCCGTTTTTTTTGGGGGGAATGAATTAAGACAATTCAGTATTTCAATTTACAAATAATTGCACATTTTGGCTTATGGTTATAGAGCTTCCACCCAACATTTCCCTATGTACACAAAAATGTATTAACAGGGTGAGATTAAAATTGAGAATTTCATTGAAAGAAGAGGTTTAATCAATTTTAACTTCTTTAAGGATGAAAATTGGTAAAACCGATTCAATATCAAATGGATTAAATCTTTTTTTTGAAACCAAATACCATGAGAAAAGTATTATTATTTTTTGCACTACTAATAACAATTGGCCAAACGACTTTTCCCCAAACCAATTGCAGCAATCCGTTGAATGTTAATATTTGCCCTTCTGTATACCTTACCAATCAAACCAATGTTGGAATGCTTGATGATGCACCCTCCAACGTTAACTATGTTGGCGAGGACTTAGTTTATAAAATTGCAACACCGGCTAATGCATGTAAATTATATCTGTCAATTGTTAATTTAACCGGGTTTACTCATTTATCATTGAAATCGGCTTTTTGTGGTGCTATTACTTTTACGACTACTAACATTAATGCAGGTAATACAAATTTATCTTTTAACCTTGTTTCAGGAGGTCCGTACTATCTTTTTGTAGATGCTCCCGGTAATATTACGTATGATATATCTTTTGGACTTGATACACCGGTTGCTTATGTAAATACTCCCAATACGCTTGGTAATTTACAATTTGCAAATAATTGCGCTGCTCCGGCTTTTGCTATTAATAAACCATTCTTTCAGGTTACTTACAATGGTGTCTATCAGACAAAACCAATGACCTTGTCGCCACTTTTTATTCCGGGTACAATGTGTGCAAAAGTATTTTTCCAAAATACTACGGGAACACGGGGTATTAAACAATTCAACTTTACTTTTAATCCTGTTGGATTTAGCAGTTATTCGGGTCCGGCAATAATTCCGGGATTTTACAATGCCGGAAATTGGATACGAAGTACAAATCCAAACGGACTAAGTTATGTTTTCGTTGATTCTGCTGGCTTGGGAAGAGGAGATTTTACCGGTAATCCCAATACCTGTCTTGGTTATGAATTTTGTTTTTCAATCGTTCCCGTTTCCAATGTTCCTCAATTAACAGATGTTATAGTAGATGCCTTTTCCGATACATACGGTGCAGGATTCACCGGTTGGGTTTTCGGCGGATGTTGTCCAACCACAAATCCAAATTGTCATCAGGGAGTTCCGGGAGGACCGGGAGCAGGGGGCATAGGTTTTGGATTCTCTTTTGACGATCCCGGCGGACCATTGCCTATTAAATTACTAAGCTTCAATGCTGAAAATGATAACGAAGCAGTCCATTTGTTTTGGTCAACTGCCTCAGAAATCAATAACGATTATTTTACAATTGAAAGATCAATAAATTCTTTTGACTGGAAAGAAGTAGGGCGCTTGAATGGAGCTGGTAATTCTACAGAAGAAAATAGCTATTCATTTTATGACAAACCGGGAGAAGATGGTTTATATTATTATCGACTGAAACAGACAGACTTTGACGGTCATTCTACCCTTTCGCATATAAAAGAAATAAGGTTTGACAAGCCGGACGATATAATCATACGCCCGAACCCCGCTTCACAATATTTTGTTTTGGAATCAAATGACATAAAATCATTTCAGTTTACACTATACAATTTCCTGGGAGAAAAGATGTTAATTCCTTTAAAGAGAGATGCAAATCAGACATTATTTAATACATCGGAGTTGATTCCGGGATTGTATTTTTTAATTGTAAAGAAAGAAAGCAGAGTAGTACATACCGGAAAAGTATTCATTGAAAAATGAATTATTTACGGTCCCTGAAAATTATACTACAAATGGTAATGAATTATAAAATTTAATAAAAAATTTATTTTCCAATACTTTTCGAAAATTTGGAATTTACAAAATATTTAATTTGGAATATTAATGTATTTTAGGATTACTTTCAGGATATAAAACCTTATTACCTTAGTAACAAAACAGACTAACCCATAGAATACTTTATTACCTTATTTCCCATTTTATTCCTTTTTGATAATGCTTGATTAACTCGCATATTCTTCTTTAAAAGTTTTTACCTTGGGGTGTTCGGATTGATTATAATAAAATGTGTGTAAAGGTTGTTGTATGCAACTTTCATAATAGGAGACTTTTAATTTGGCAATAAGGGAATAAGGTTTGTTTATGGGGATATGATTTTTGTTACTAAGGTAATAAGGTTTACATTCGCTATGTATGTAAGGCTCAATTCGTCGCAAATAATAAAATTCTTTAGATAAAAA
This sequence comes from Bacteroidota bacterium, assembly GCA_043756425.1. Lineage (GTDB taxonomy): Bacteria > Bacteroidota > Bacteroidia > AKYH767-A > 2013-40CM-41-45 > JADKIH01. The sequence continues at coordinate 1,393 of JAYURB010000114.1, read as the reverse complement.
TGAAGGTTAAGATTAATATTTTAAACAATAATTACATATATAATTATTTTTATTACTTGATAAAATTCACAAAAAGCTACAGTAAAGATTATAACTTCGCAAATTTCTTCGCTTAATTTTAATGTCTTTTATTTGCACAATTGGTCTGTAAAAAAGTTGGCAGTTCGTGATTTGTCAAATGACATATTTATGTATGTTTACAGAAATCGGAAATGTTAACAAGTATGTTTTGTTACATTTGCATGCTAATTCATTCCCAAACAAACCGCTTACCAATTAATAGCAATTAATATTTTAAAGTGTGCTTTTTAACTCGCTCAGTTTTGCCATTTTTCTTCCTATAGTATTTATTTTATATTGGAGTTTTCAAAACAAAAAACTCGTTGTTCAAAATGTATTATTATTAGTTGCAAGTTATTTCTTTTATGCATTCTGGGATTACCGGTTTTTACTTCTGCTTGCCTTCTCTACATTTCTAGATTATTACACCGGCAGAATAATTTCCGAAAGGGAAGATCCTTTCTGGAGAAAATTTTGGCTTTGCCAAAGTATGATTATTAATTTAGGTTTTTTGGGTGTTTTCAAATACTATAATTTTTTCGCAGGATCCTTTGCCGAAGCTCTTTCTAATTTTGGTTTCCGCGTGCATCCTGCTACCATTAATGTAATTTTACCGGTAGGTATTTCATTTTATACATTTCATGGCATTTCCTATGTTTTGGATATTTACAATAAAAAAATTATTCCGGAAAAGAATATAATTAACTATTCTGTTTTTGTCAGTTTCTTCCCATTGCTGGTTGCAGGACCTATTGAGCGAGCCACACATTTACTTCCACAAATACAGAAAAAAAGAACTTTTAATTATGCTCAGGCAGTTGATGGTTTACGACAAATATTATGGGGTTTATTTAAGAAAATAGTTATAGCCGATAATTGTGCAGCTTTTGTTAATTCTATTTTTGGAAATACTATTCAATATTCCGGAAGCACGCTTTTATTGGGTGCTATTTATTTTGCTTTTCAAATTTATTGCGACTTTTCAGGTTATTCAGACATTGCACTTGGTACAGCACGACTTTTTGGAATTGAGTTATTGCGAAATTTTTCATTTCCATATTTCTCAAGGAATATTGCTGAATTCTGGAGGCGTTGGCATATTTCACTTTCATCCTGGTTTAGAGATTATTTGTACATACCCTTAGGTGGAAGCCAGACAAATACAATTAAAAAAGTCAGAAATATTTTTATTATTTTTCTGGTTAGTGGTTTTTGGCATGGAGCCAACTGGACATTTATAATATGGGGCGGGCTAAACGCTTTGTTTATTTTACCTTCAATTCTGGCAAAAACAAATCGAATGAATCTTGACATAGTCGCTCAAGGAAAATTA
>JAYURB010000113.1:0-4453 GCA_043756425.1 Bacteroidota bacterium | reverse complement strand
TTGAAAAGCATTGGTCCTAACGACCCGACCAATGGAACATGGCAGCAAGACACTTTTTTAATTCAAAATTTTATTACTCCATCTACCAATATGCAACTTAGCATTGAAGTTAATGACCGAACTCCCGGAAATATTCTTGAAGGAGCTTTTGATCTTTTTGAGATTTCGGGTAACTTGATTTCCAATGTTAAAAACGAAAACAGCGTTTCTTCATCAATAATTATTTTTCCTAATCCCTTTCAAAAAGAAATAGAGCTTCGCTTTAGGTCGAATAAAATCGATTCTCCCGGTTTGATTTTTATTAAAGATATGCTGGGAAAAACTGTTTATGAGAAGGTCTTATCGGGAAATGAAAATTCATTTCGGATAGGAGGGTTGCTGAAAACGGGGGTGTATATATTGGGCATTCAAACCGATTCAGGTTTATTCGTAAAGAAAATAATTAAAGAGTAACGATTTTAGCGCATTTTCTTTGAAAAAAGACGGATACGAATCTTTTTTTATTATCTTTGCAATTCTATGAAAATCCGCCTTTTTGCCTTAATTTCTATGTTTTTACTGTTCGTTTCATGCAGTGAATATAGCCGTATTCAAAAAGGCCGAGATATGGAAGCAAAATTGAACCTTGCCATAAAATTGTACGAAAAAGGCTCTTATTTTAAAGCTTTGCCTCTCCTCGAAGAACTTATTACTATTTACCGTGGGACTCAAAAAGCTGAAAAGACCTACTACTATTACGCTTATACAAATTATCGTCTGAGTGATTACGAAGGAGCGGCTTACTACTTTGATAATTTTGCTAAGACATATCCTTCCAGTGAATTTGCTGAAGAATGTGCATACATGCATGCTTATTGTTTCTATGAGAACTCATCCGATTTCAACCTCGATCAGACAAGTACCATAAAAGCAATTAACGAACTTCAATTATTTACAGATCGTTACCCGCGAAGTAACCGTTTGGAACAATGCAATAAGCTTATGGATCAGCTCAGGAATAAACTGGAGTTAAAAAGTTATGCCAATGCTGAAATGTATTTCGATATGGAATCGTATAAAGCAGCAACTACGTCTTACAAAAACCTATTGCACGATTTTCCGTCCACCCAATTCCGGGAAGATGCTTTGTTTAAAATCGTTAAAGCAACCTATCTTTTGGCAGAGAACAGTATAGAAGAAAAAAAAGCTGAACGTTACGAAGAAACGATTGCTGCCTATACGGACTTTGTCAGTGCTTTTCCTGAAAGCAGGCAAAAAAACAAAGCTCAGGATTATCTGGAAGCATCACAGAAAAAACTCAGTAAAATAAATAATAAAGTTGTCCTTAAATAAATTAAATAATCGATCATGAATTACAAATCAGACGTTTCCTCAACTGTAACACGTAACATTCCTGATTTCGAAAGAAAAACAGGAAATATTTACGAATCCCTTGTAGTTATTTCTAAGCGAGCTAATCAGATAGCAAGCGAAATGAAAGAAGAACTTAATTCTAAACTTTCTGAATTTAATTCTACAACAGATAATTTAGAAGAAATTTTCGAAAACAGGGAACAGATAGAAATATCTAAATATTACGAAAGACTTCCCAAGCCAACACTTATCGCTGTTCAGGAATATACAGAAAACAAAATCTATTTCCGGAATCCATCTAAAGAAACTGGCGAAAAATAATTGTTTGATAATTAATCAAACAGCTTTTAACGAATTAAATCCAGGACATAATACGTTTTGGATTTTTTCATTTCTTATTTCTCTACAATGAAGGGTAAACGTATTTTACTTGGTATTACGGGCAGCATTGCTGCATACAAATCTGCTTTTCTGGTTCGCTTGCTCATAAAGGCCGGTGCTGAAGTTAAAGTGGTCATGAGCGAATCTGCAAAAGATTTCGTTACTCCTCTGACATTATCCGTTCTCTCGAAGAACCCGGTTATGACGTCTGCTTTCAATCCTGATAACGGTGAATGGTATAACCATGTTGAAACGGGATTATGGGCTGATGCTTTTATTATTGCACCTGCTTCTGCGAATACTATTGGTAATATGGCGCATGGAATTACGGACAACCAGCTTCTTGCCTGTTACCTTTCTGCCCGCTGTCCTGTTTTTATCGCTCCCGCCATGGATTTGGATATGCTTCAGCATCCTGCAGTAAAAGCAAACCTTCAAACGCTGAGCAGTTTTAAAAAGCATTTTATCATTACACCTGCACATGGAGAATTGGCAAGCGGGTTAACCGGCGAAGGAAGAATGGAAGAGCCTGAAAAAATTGTCGACATCCTTGAAAAACATTTTTATGAAAATCTGCCCTTACGCGGAATTAAAGCATTGGTAACTGCTGGTCCTACTTATGAAAATATTGACCCGGTTCGATTTATCGGTAACCGTTCATCGGGTAAAATGGGATTCGCTATTGCCGAAGAGTTATCAAAAATGGGAGCTGATGTTAAATTGATTTCCGGTCCAACACATCTTTCGCTGAATGATCGTGGAGTGGAAAGAACCGATGTAAACTCTGCCGATGAAATGCTCATGGCCTGTATGCATGACTTTGAAAAGATGGATATCATTGTCATGTCTGCTGCTGTTGCCGATTTTCGCCCCGGAGAAGAATCAACCGAAAAGATAAAAAAGAAAAATAATCCGCTTAACGTATCGTTAGTACCCACAACCGATATTCTTAAAAGTATGGGCGAAAAAAAACGCACGAACCAGTTACTCGTTGGTTTTGCCCTTGAAACAAATAATGAATTGGCTAATGCAAGAGAAAAACTGGTTAATAAAAATCTTGATCTTATCGTTCTAAATTCATTGAATGACGCAGGTGCAGGCTTTGATGTTTCCACAAACAAAGTAACCTTCATTGAAAAATCAGGACGTGAACATTCCTTTGGGGTAAAACAAAAATCAGAAGTTGCCCGAGACCTGGTTAATGTAATAATGAACTCCTTTAAAAAATAAAAAGATGTTACGATTTATTTTCTTTTCATTCCTTATTCTAATACTAAGCAGCTCCTACGCTCAGGAGTTGAATTGTCAGATCGCTGTACTTACGCCAAAGATTCAGGCAAGCGATAAAACAATTTACGATAAGTTGCAAAAAGACTTACGTGATTTCCTTAATACAAAAAAATGGACAGACGATGATTTTCTGAATCAGGAAAGAATAGAATGCAGTATGACTATTACAATTGATGAAAGGGTATCTACCGATGATTTTAAAGCGAATATTCAAATTCAATCGAGACGACCGATTTATAAAAGTTCATACAATTCTCCTATGTTTAACCATCAGGATAATGACTTCACTTTTCGCTATGTCCAGGATCAAACCATTGAATTCGATGAGTCAAATATAAATTCAAACCTGACAGCGGTTTTGGCATATTATGCTTACATAATTATTGGATTGGATTACGATTCCTATTCGCCGGAAGGTGGGTCTCCTTATTTTTCCAAAGCAAAGACAATCGTTAACAATGCACAGAACCTTCCGGATGCGGGATGGAGAGCTTTTGAAGGAAAAGACAGAAACAGGTATTGGCTTGTAGAAAATTGTCAGAATGTAAGTTTCAAACCCTTGAGAAATTATATTTATTTGTATCACCGCCTTGGCTTCGATAAATTTTCGGATAATATAATTGATGCACGGGCAGCAATTACCGATGCACTTCCGAATTTACGAAGGGTTTATGAAGATAAACCAAATTCATTCCTGATGAAGTCTTTCTTTGATGCAAAGGCTGACGAATTAATCAACCTTTTTTCTCAGGCTACTTCAGATGAAAAGAATAGAGCTTTACAGGTATTGACACTTGTCGATCCGGCGAACACACTTAAATACCAAAATATGTCAGGCGGGAAATAAACGTAGAGTTTCTTTCTCCTCCATAAAAAATTACAAATTACAAGAATTAATTTCAATGAGTTTAAAATGCGGAATCGTAGGTTTACCCAATGTCGGAAAATCTACTTTGTTCAACTGTCTTTCTAATGCTAAAGCCCAAGCTGCAAATTTTCCATTTTGTACAATCGAGCCGAATCTGGGTGTAATTACTGTACCTGATGAACGATTAACTACTTTAGAAAAACTGGTTCATCCTGAACGCACGGTTCCCACGACAATAGAAATTGTTGATATTGCAGGATTGGTGAAGGGTGCAAGTAAAGGAGAAGGACTCGGAAATCAATTTCTGAGTAACATCCGCGAATGCGATGCCATTATTCATGTTGTTCGTTGCTTTGATGATCCTAATGTTGTGCATGTCGATGGCTCAGTTAATCCTGTGCGTGATAAAGGTACTATCGATACAGAGCTGCAGCTGAAAGACCTTGATGCTGTTGAGAAAAAGATTTCTAAAGTCGAGAAGCTTGCCAAAATTGGATCTGATAAAGATGCCAAAAAATGTCTTGAAGTTTTGCTTGTTTATAAAAGCCATCTTGAGCAAGG
>JAYURB010000112.1:0-4455 GCA_043756425.1 Bacteroidota bacterium | reverse complement strand
TGGAAAGATGAACTGAATAAATACATTGCCGGAATAATAAAAGGGAAAGAGCAAAAACCAATTATTGTAAACGGAATGCAAGATTATATTCATGCATTTTTTGGTTTAAGACCTGCAATGTCAATTTCAGATTTAGTGCGTGACATTAAAAACAATTCCTCTAATTTTATTAATGACAGAAAATTTGTAAAAGGAAAATTTTCCTGGCAGGAAGGGTTTGGGGCTTTTTCTTATTCGCATTCACACATTCAAAATGTATATAATTATATTCAAAATCAGGAACAACATCACAAGAAAAGAACATTCCGTGAAGAATATATTGAACTATTGAAAAAATTCGAAATTGAATTCAATGAAAAATATTTATTTGAATGGATTGAATTATAAAATCATATTCGTATAAATGTCACCCCTTTGGGGTTTTGTTCTCTCGGAAAAAAATGTTCTATAATAATACCATCCCTTCGGGATTTAGGTTTGTTATGCTTCTGCTGCATTAATTTTATTTTCAAGCTGCGACGAACTTGTCATCCATAAAAAACTTCCTTTCTCTTTCAAAGTTAAAAATATTTCGAAGCATCGGAAAGTTACTTATCTTTGAGATATGAAAATTAACGACAATTGTTTGACAAGTCAGTTGCAGCGTGGGAAGACTGGAAATAAATTCTTTTATACTTTTTCGCCCATCAATTCTGTCCTTTCGTCAAATTGTTAATAAGTTTTAGTAGGAAGTTCAATTGATTATTCATTCAATTTGTAAATAAAATATTTTGATCATGAAAAATGTATATCCTTTAACGAAACAATTTTATTTACAATTACTATTATGTTTTCTTTTACTTTTCCAAATAAACAGTGCCTCCGCACAGATAGAAATTACACCTATCCTTCATGTCAATTGCTTCAAACAATTAACACTTTTAAAAACGGCAATGGAGAATTTATTCTAAGTGGTAGTTTTCAAACTCCCAAAATATTTAATGGAGTTCCTTTACCAAATGAAATTTATAAAATAGAACTAAAAAGGCCTGTTGCAATAACCGGAAATGCCGATTTATTTATTAATTCATTAAGTTTTCTTGGTTCAACTTTATTTATTGATCCTTTATTCAAAATCAAATCCAAATTCGAAGAATACAATTCAAATTCTAAGCTGATACGCGGTTTTGATAAACCAGATATTGTATCCCAGGACGGTTATAAATCAGTAATGTGGGATAAGTATTCTCAAAAACAAAGTGCAAAATTTTCTAATGCAAAATACATTCATGATGTTGTAGGTTCTGAATGCAGTTATATTGGGTTTGAAGAAGGCCAAACAGTTGCAGGCCCTCATCCTGAGGAAGACTTTTGGAATTTCGACCCAAATTCAAATTCCGCTCCAATTTATTCCAATGAAGCACATACGGGAAATTCTTGTCAAAAGATTAATGCGGCCTCAACAAATAATATTTATAGTGCATCAAAAAAATTCTACCCTGCTTCACTCCAACAAGCATATAAAGTTTCTGTATGGATTAAAACGGAAAATAATTTTGGAAATGTGCAAAATCAGGATGGTGAATTAGTATTAAAATTACTTGATGCTACAGGGAATAATGTATCGTGTACTGCATGTTATAATTCAACAAGATTTCAGGATACTCATAGTCAGTGGCAATATGTTGAAACTATATTCTATCCACCAAGCTCTCATCCCGGAATTCAATTTGAAGTATATGCTGTAAATTATGACCCCAATCATTTTTTTTTAATTGATGATATTGTGGTTAGACCATTATTAGCAACTTCTAATACTTATACTTATGATAAATCCACCGGAATGATCGCTAGTGTTAGTGATGACCATAATAATCCCATTTATACTGAATATGATGGTCTAGGAAGAGCTTATTTAATACGAGACAAAGACAGAAATGTAATTAAGAAGATAGCATACAATACAACTTCTTATATTGAAATATTTATTAGACATAATAATCCTTATCCTTTTATCAATGAAAATATTACTTTCAATTCAAATAAATCGTTTTCAGCGAAACCATTTAATTATTCATGGGTTATTGATGATCCGTATGCAACAAATAATTCTAATATTTCAAACACTGAATCATTTACATACGCATTTTCTCATTCCGGAACATACAACTATTCGTTGACGATTACTGATCAGGATGGGTTTTCAAAATCAGAAAGTGGGTCTATCACTGTTGCAGATCCGATATCTGTACCACAAATATCGGGCAATCAGAATTTGAGTTTAGATATTCATTGCAGCAATGCTAATACAGTGTTAGAAATTGATAATGCTATCACAGGAGGATATCCTCCATATACTTATAGATGGACAGATCATGCCGATCCAAATGGATATTTTGATACTGGTACAATTGTGTCATGGGGGTTTAATCTAGTTGGAGGTCATACGATCGATTGTAAAGTTACGGATTCTCAAGGGAACCATAGTCAAGGTTCAATACATATTACTGTTACTTCTAATTACGGTTGTCCATAAATATTTTTATGAGGAAATATTTTCTTATTATTTTCGGATTCATTCTCTATGAAACATCCTTTTCACAGAGCGGGTCTTCTAATTTAAATTCCATAATTACTTCAAGTGAAGATTATTATTCCCCAACATTGATTCAAGCGCCTTCTTCTACTGGGAATGTAAGCATAACGAACCAAGCAGAAGTAAAAATTATTTCCGGAACTTCTGTTGAATTGCTTCCCGGATTTTCAGCTGATATTTCAAAAGGTTGCAAATCTTTAATTGTAAATATCGGAGCCAGTCAGAATTCATCTTACAATCTAAATCAGGATAGAAGTTATACATATACAGAAATTGCAAAAGTACCCGTATCTACTCCTGCTGCTTTAGACGCTCTTTTTTTCGCTGATAAATACACAACTATCTCTTATCCGGATGGGATCGGTCGCCCTTACCAGGATATTTTGTTAAACTTTTCCCCAGATCATTCAGATCTAATTCAGGTACATAAATATGATGAGAATGGACGTGAATTTGTTAATTACCTTCCTTATACCTTAAATAGTCTTGGTGAATTTCAATCATCACCACTTCCTGATCAATCAAGTTATTATTCCGGCAGTACTTATGGTATTTCATCTGATCTAGAACCATTTACTAAAGTTATATTTGATAATTCACCGTTTAATATTCCAGTTGAAAAATCTTCACCTGGATCTGAATGGTCAATAAATTCAGGTCATACAGTTAAAACTCAAAGTGGATTAAACGATAACACTATACCACTTTGGGAGATTCAATTCGATATAGATGGAAATCTAACAGGAGCACATTCAAACTCTTTCTATAATGCAAATACTTTAGATAAAACCATTGTAACAGATGAAGATGGTAAATCAACAGTCATTTATAAGGACGGGAATGGATTGACTATATGTGTTGCCAAGGCTGCGTTTACTGATGTAAATAATAATACACATGACTTTTCTAATGGTCAAGTTGGAAACACGGGGGGAACCATAAAAACTTATTTAACTTATAATATCTACGATGAATTTGGTCTATTAATATACACGGTACCTGCAATAGCTGTACAAAAACTTGGGGCTTCATTATCCTTTATCGATAATATATCTTCTACTGATATTATTTTTCAAAATTACATTTATGCATATCATTATAATGAAAAAGGTCAACTTACTGAAAAACATGTTCCCGCTAGCGGTTGGACATATTTGGTCTATAATAAATTTAATCAACTAATTCTCGAACAAGACGAAAAACAGAGAATTAATTCTGATTGGTTTTTTATTAAGTATGACAGGCTAGAAAGAAATGTTCTTTCTGGAATATATCATGATCAGACAAATTTAGGAAGACAAATGCAAATATTTGTTTCATCCGACAACTCTGCAAATAACTTTGAATATAGAAGTAATAATAACAATTATTCTGTTTCGATTCCAGTAAAATATTCAAACAACGGTTTTCCTACAACTGGCATATCAGAAATTTATTCCATTAACTATTATGATGACTACAATTTTGATCATTCTTTAGCTAATTTTACGCAGGGTGCAGTTAACAACAATGTAAATGGAATGCTTACCGGCGTATTTACTAAAATTTTTGACGGCAGTAATAAATATTTGCAATCTGTAAGCTATTATAATGATAAGGAATATCTAATCGAACAACATCAGCAGCATCAGTTGAATGGTTGGGATATAATTAAAAACACATTTAATTTTGAAGGTAAGGTTATTAAAACGGAGAGATTGCACAATTCAAATAATAATTCAATCAATTTACATATTTCAAATCGGATTGAATATGATGAGGCTGGAAGGGAATCGATTCTATACCAAAAAACAGGAAATATTGACCAAGAAATTCAACTGAGGAGTGTAAATTATAATGCATTAGGCCAAGTAATTATTAAAAACTTACATAAAGATTCT
>JAYURB010000111.1:0-4457 GCA_043756425.1 Bacteroidota bacterium | reverse complement strand
GAAACCGTTCCATCATTGTATGCACCTTTTTCTTTACAGCATCAACACGTTTTTCATTATCGTGGTTCATTAAAACGTCGTCGATCAATTCGGCAATTTTACTGCAGTCTTTTTCTTTAACACCACGCGAAGAAATAGCAGGAGTACCAAGCCTGATTCCAGAAGTAACAAATGGAGATTTATCATCGAAAGGAACCATGTTTTTATTGCAAGTAATATCCGCTTTCACCAAAACATTTTCAGCAAGTTTGCCTGTCAGGTTTTTAGATCGAAGATCGATTAACATACTATGGTTTTCTGTACCATTGCTAATCACTTTATAGCCCATGCTAATAAAACTCTGTGCCATGGCTGAAGCATTTTTTGTTACCTGAATACAATATTTCAGATAATCATCAGAAAGATCTTCCTGAAAAGCAACGGCTTTACCGGCAATTACATGTTCAAGCGGTCCGCCTTGTGTACCCGGGAAAACAGCGCCATCCAAAACAGCGCTCATCATTTTGATTTCTCCTTTAGGAGTTTTTAGTCCCCAGGGATTTTCAAAATCTTTTCCCATCATAATCATTCCACCTCTCGGGCCTCGAAGGGTTTTGTGGGTTGTTGTAGTAACTACATGACAATGTGGAAGCGGATCATTTAATAATCCTCTCGCTATAAGTCCGGCCGGATGGGCAATATCAGCCATTAATAGTGCACCAACAGCATCAGCAATTTTTCTCATGCGAACGTAATCCCAATCGCGTGAGTAAGAAGAAGCACCTGCGATAATAAGTTTTGGATTTTCCGCAAGAGCAACTTTTTCCATTTGATCGTAATCAACTCTTCCTGTATCCGGATGAACACCATAAAAAACAGGACGATATAACTTACCTGAAAAATTTACCGGAGAACCGTGCGTCAGATGTCCTCCATGAGAAAGATCGAATCCTAAAATTGTATCACCGGGTTGCAGCAAACCCAGCATTACAGCAGCATTAGCAGTTGCACCGGAATGAGGCTGAACATTTACCCATTCAGCATTGAATAATACTTTTGCTCTGTCAATAGCGAGTTGTTCAATCTGATCAACAATTTCACATCCTCCATAATACCTCTTTCCGGGAAGTCCTTCCGCATATTTATTGGTTAGACAAGATCCCATAGCTTGCATAACCTGCTTGCTTACAAAGTTCTCTGAAGCGATAAGTTCAATACCTTCTTGCTGGCGTTTTTTTTCTTTATTTATGAGTTTGAAGATTTCGGTGTCTTTTTCTAGCATAGGGCTTTTTTTTAGTACCAATGACTAAGTACAAAGTACAAAGTTTTTTGTTGGTGATTTTTTATTACTGTGTTATTTATTTCTATTTTCTATTTAATATGATTTATGATTTTGTGCTTTGTACTTAGTCCTTTGTACTAAAATCGTCACCCAAAATCAATCTCCGTACTATCTCCCAAATTAAGCGACTGGCTTAAGCCTTTTAGAGAAGCATCGGAGCCTATAACGGAATGGTGCATAACAGCGTTTTTTATTTCTGAGTACGAACCAATAATGGCATCTTTGATGATAGAGTGATTGATGATTGTATTTTCTCCAATGGAAACATTAGGACCTAGAATACTATTGCTGATATTACATTTTTCTGCAATACTTACGGGAGGAATGATGATTGTGTTTTCAAAATTGTATTTAGCAGTTGTGTCATTATTTTTTTTGAGTAACATGGCATTTGTATCAAGCAGACTGTCCTTGTTACCGCAGTCGTACCAGTTTTCTACAGGAAATGTTTTGAAGACAGCACCGCATGAAATCATGTGCATAATAGCATCGGTGAGATGGAATTCGCCTTGCGTGCGGAGATTTTTAGAAATGATATGATCGATGGATTCAATCAACAATTTTGAATCGCAGATTTTATAAAGGCCTACTAAAGCAAGATTTGATTTTGGAATAGGAGGTTTTTCAATTACGTTTTTTATAATTCCATTTTCATCCAGTTCTGCAACGCCAAAGTTTCGGGGATCATTTACTTTTTTTACGCCAAGCAGGGAGTCTTCCGAAGTCAATACATCCTTTATTTGCACATCAAAAATCGTATCGCCAAGTGCAATAAAAAGCTTTTCATTATCTCGTATTGAATTACGGCAAAGCCAAACTGCATGACCAGTTCCTTCGCGGGGATCCTGGAATACAAATGTTTTTTCTATTCCGGGATAATGGACCCGGATATAGTCTTCAATTTTATCACCCAGGTAACCCACAACAAAAATGAATTCCCTCATTCCGGCTTCAATCAGGGTATCAATAATATGGGATAAAATTGCTTTTCCGGCTACAGGAACGAGTGCTTTGGGTTGCGTATGTGTATGTGGCCTGAGTTTGCTTCCAATTCCGGCTACAGGTATAATTACTTTCATTTTTTATTCCTTATTAGTGTTTACGTTCACGGTTTTTAGAATTGCGTTTGCACTTTTAGGAGCCCGTAAAAGTATTACTTTTGGCTTAACGAGCCATTTAATTACAGGCAAAATATGAAAAATAGAATTACGGACCTTTTTGGAATAGAATATCCTATAATTCAAGCTGGTATGATTTGGTGCAGTGGTTGGGAACTTGCTTCTGCGGTAAGTAATGCAGGAGGACTAGGGTTAATTGGGGCCGGTTCCATGTATCCTGAAGTTTTGCGTTTACATATCAGAAAATGCAAGGAAGCGACCTCCAAACCTTTTGGGGTAAATGTTCCATTGCTTTATCCTGAAATTGAAAAGATCATGCAGGTTGTTGTGGATGAAAAGGTTGATATAGTTTTTACTTCTGCCGGAAATCCTGCAACTTGGACCAACCACTTAAAATCGAAAGGGATAAAAGTCGTCCATGTAATTGCCAATACAAAATTTGCATTAAAATGTGAGCAAGCGGGAGTAGATGCAATTGTGGCTGAAGGCTTTGAAGCAGGTGGACATAATGGAAGGGAAGAAACGACGACTATGGTATTAATTCCACTTATTCGCAAAGCGACTCAACTGCCATTGATTGCAGCCGGTGGTATTGGTGATGGAACCTCTATGCTTGCCGCTATGGTTTTAGGAGCTGATGGAGTTCAAATGGGCACCCGTTTTGTAGCTTCGAAGGAGTCATCGGGGCATGAATTATTTAAAGAAAGAGTAATAAACAGCAAAGAGGGAGATACAAAACTGATGTTAAAAAAACTGACTCCGGTTCGTTTATTGAAGAATGAGTTTTTTGAGAAAATTGCCGAAGCTGAAGAGCGAGGAGCAGACGCAGAAGAATTAAAGACTATACTTGGAAGGGCTCGTGCTAAAAGAGGAATGTTTGAAGGTGAACTTAAGGAAGGTGAATTGGAAATCGGACAGGTCTCTGCGAATATAAGGGAGATAAAACCGGCCGGAGAAATTGTGAAAGATATCCGGAATGAATATGCAGAAGCCAGGAAAAAAATATGCAATACTAATTAAAGAAGTAGGTATTGTTTAGAATTTGAATTTCAGACTTTTCTATACTTATTATATTGAGGGAAAAGTTTATATTTACCCCTTATGATAAATCACACATCACATACGTTATCAAACGGATTAAAAGTAATTGTTCATGAAGACGACTCTACGCCACTAGTCACTATAAATATTTTATACAAAGTAGGTGCCCGCGATGAAGATCCCGGGAAAACAGGCTTTGCTCATCTTTTTGAACATTTGATGTTCGGTGGTTCGGTAAATATTCCTGAATACGATTCTCCTTTACAGCTTGCGGGCGGCGATAACAATGCTTTTACGAATAACGATATTACAAACTATTATCTTACGCTTCCGGCGAATAATATTGAAACCGGTTTTTGGCTGGAGAGTGATAGGATGATGAGTCTTGATTTTTCAGAGAAAAGTCTGGAAGTTCAGAGAAGTGTAGTAATCGAAGAATTTAAACAGCGCTATTTGAACCAACCCTATGGTGATGTTTGGCTTTTGCTTCGTCCTTTAGCTTATAAAGTACATCCCTATCAGTGGGCAACTATAGGAAAAGAAGTTTCTCATATTGCCAATGCTAATCTTGATGATGTACGTGAATTCTTTTTTAGGTTTTATTGTCCTGACAATGCAATTCTTGTTGTTGCCGGAAATGTAAAAGCCGGAAATGTATTCTCATTGGCAGAAAAATGGTTTGGGGAAATAAAAAGAAATATTGTTGCAAGGCCCATATACCCTGCAGAACCGGTTCAACAAGAAATGCGTGAACTTATTGTTAAAAGAAAGATACCTTACGATTCCGTTTACAGAGCTTATCATATGTGCTCACGGCTTGAACCACAATTTTATGCTGTGGATCTTATTTCTGATATATTAAGCAGAGGGAGGTCATCCAGATTGTATAATTTACTCGTAAAAGAAAAAAAATTATTTTCAGAAGTGAATGCTTATCCAACTTCTGATTTTGACCGTGGACTTTTCATTATTGAAGG
>JAYURB010000110.1:0-4467 GCA_043756425.1 Bacteroidota bacterium | reverse complement strand
AGAAAGTAAAAAGTATGTTTCAGGCTTTATATTTTATGGAATAATACTTCTTCTCCTTTGGCCTCTATTCAGTCTGACATATATATTTACACATGATGGCCCCGCTCACGTTTATAATGCCTGTCTAATTAATCGCATAATTTCCGGAAATGCATTAACAACAGATTTCATCAATCTTAAAAGCTTTCCCGAACCTAATTGGACGGGTCATTTTATAATTTCTGTTTTAAGTAATTTTATTAAACCATATATAGCAGAAAAAGTATTTCTCGGCTTATATATTTTTCTTTTCCCATTTTTTTTCAGAAAGCTTCTTAAAAAAATAAACAAAGAAAGCGGTTTTATCACATTGCTTGTTCTGCCTTTTATTTTTTCGTATTTCTTTTTTGGCGGATTGTATAATTTTCTTGCCGGCGTAACTGCCCTTTTTGCAGGTCTTAGTATTATTTTGCCCTTATACGAAGACAATAAGAAAAGCAGATTCTATTGGATACTTGGGTTTAGCTTATTGCTTTATTTTTCGCATCTGCTCGCTTTTGGAGTTTTTGTTATTTTAATAACTCTTGCGCACGCATTTACATTCATACTTAAAAAAGGCAAAGAAAGTAAAGAAGGAATATGGGCTTTTATGTTTTCTTTTATTCCACTTTTTTTATCATTGGCACCGTCACTGTTATTGGCATCCATTTATTTTTCGATTAAGTTATTTGTACACCCCGGGCCATCGGATGTTACATTTGTTAAAATGATAGAGTTCTTAGTATACATTTCTTCCATTATAACATTTCAGTATTACCCTGAGAATAAATATGCTTTAGTAATATTTTGTTTCCTAATGATATTACTGATTACTTCTTTATTTAAGAGTTTCAAAAAACCTGCAGAATCAAACCGATTTACCGGGCCAATTTATCAAATGCCTCTTTATTGGGCACTTGCATCAGGTTTGATGTTGTTGTTCTTTTTTATTGTTCCAGATCAGGCAGCAACCGGTGGGGTAATAAAATTCAGATTTGAACTGTTCTTTTTTCTTTTTGTTATCGTATGGATAAGTACACTTCAGTTATCAGTATGGCAGAAATTATCTATTCCATTCATTATATCCTGCTGGATGATATCTAAATTTATTTATTATCTGCCAATTATGAAATCGCTGAATGATGAAGCAAAGCAAGCCATGAAAATTACTTCTCTTATGAAGGAAAATAGTATTTTGCTTCCGTTGAATTATTCAAATAACTGGATGCACACCAACCTATTCAATTACACCGGCACTGTTAAAGATATTTTAGTGCTTGATAATTACGAAGCCGGCATGCCCCACTTTCCTCTTGAATGGAAAAAGGAAAGAAATCCTGTTTCTTTGCTCGGAAGTTTTAATGGTGGATTACCGCTTTGTGCCGACATACAAAATTTCGAAAGAAACACCAATCATAACGTCGACTATATTGTTACCTGGAATTACAATCCTTTAAACGACAGTTGCTCTAATTCGATCGAAACTACTTTAGGCTCGAATTATGAATTAATTTTGAATGACAACGATAATTTGAAATTGTATAAAAGAAAATAATTAGGATTTGATTAATGATGAAATAAAAAAAGCTGTCTGAGTAAGACAGCTTTTTTTATTTAAAAAACAGAAGTATTTTTAATTGGATTTTTGTTCAGGATGCTCCGGTTGTGCAGGAGCAGGAGCAGGTGAAGGAGTTGAAGGCTTTACCGGTGGATGTGAAGAATGTCCGCGTTGAGCCGGATGCTCCGGGTGTGCCGGATGCTTTGGATGAGCAGGATGAGCTTTTCCTTTATGATTTCGCATATCTTCTTTATGATCTTTAATCATTTCTTTTTCTTCTTTCATCTCTTCTTTGTCGTCCTTTTCATTTTCTTTTGCTTCAGAAATCTTTTCCTTCATTTTTCCATTTTTCTCTTCCATTTTTTCCATTTTTTCTTTTTGTACTTTGCCTTGAGGCATGGAAGATTTTACTGCTGGCTGGTTAGCCGGAGTACCCTGTGGAGCCTTTGCTCCTGTTGATGATTGTGCAAATACGGAAAATGTAAACATGCACATAAAAGCAATAGCCATTAATTTTTTCATAGTGTTTTTTTTTTTATTTATAGTGTAAAGGTGAATATTACATTTTGACTTTTCATGAATTTATTGTGTATTCATGACTTCTTCATGCACGAAACAGATGAAATGCGAATTTGGCAATTAAATAAAGAAAAAGGAAATAGAACACGTAAAATACGTTTTAGGGCTAGCATCATAAATTTTTGGCTGATTCAGAGGAATAGAATAGTGTATGGCTGGTTCAAAGGAAAAGCGGCCAATTTGATATTCAACCGGTAGGAGTAATTCTAGCCCGGTAAAATTGAATTTAGTATTCACATCCACAGCCAGATTTCGCAAGGAAGGCCTTTCAAGAGGATTTTTAAGATGAAACTTGTAAAAATTTAATGTGCCTGCTCTAAGAATTACCAGAGGTTTTATTTTAAGGGCATCATTATCTTTCGTAAATAGATTTTCAAAAATAAAATCATGTGAGTTTTCAAAAGTAATGTTATAATCGTTTGGAGTTTTTCCATTTCCAAAGCTAAAATCAAAGTACAATCTAGAGGTAAGATATTTTGAATTTCTAAGTAGCATTGCTTCCATGTTATTCGAAAGACTTGAACGCAACAAAACGCTTTCGTCTTTAAAATTCATATGGGTGTAAGACATAAACAGATCCAGTCTTTTTGAAAGCTTGAATGTCCACCCTAAAGTAAAATCTCTTTCATCCCAACTGTTATACGGTTTTAATAGTCTATCGGCCGAAAAAGAAGTAAAAAAACCTGAAGGTGCTTCATAGGTAAGTGATGGCGAGAAATAGGATTGCTTATCACTTGCTGAACGACCTTGATACTGATTATCAGACCCATATTCAAAGGTTAAGTAAAAACTACGAGAGAAATTAGGATCTTTAGTTACTGACCTTAAACTATCTGAAATCATTGAAACGGATTTCAATGGATAACATAAAATTATTATCCAAAGAAATAATTTTGAAAAAGAATTTTTACAAAAATAGAATAGGGTTTTTAAGTTCAAGTTAATAGACGTATAGATTTTTTTAATTTATTATTTAAATTTAAAGAGCGGTTTACTTAAAAGTAAAATCTCTAAAGTACTCACATTCTTTGACTACGGATTTATAATAGTCAGTATTTGAATATGCAGCCCTTAAGGTTTTATAAGCATCAAAATCATAAACTTCACTACCGGTTATTGGATTTGTAGTGTTGTTATAGAATTTTTGTAGTTGACATTTAGCCATCATCCAGGTACATTTGGCCTTGAATTCATTGTCTGACGAGTAATATAGCCCTTGGGCATACCATTTTTCAGCTTCACTACAATCGTTATACAGTTTCCAAAAATCAGATCGAAATTCAGCACTAAGGTTTAATTCATCTACAAAATAGTCATCTTCATTCGCCATATTCGTTATTAAGCATTCAGAAAGCAGACGGGTATTTCCGGCATAGGACATATTGTATAAACCGTTGGCATACTCGAAACAAAATTCACTTTTCTTTTTTTGGTTTTTTTCGGTCTCAATCAGATTGAAAAGGGTAATCATTTTTTCAAGAAAAGTTTTTTTTGTGTATTTTATTTTTTGAGGCAGTTCAAAGTCGCAATCGTGGCAGTCTATAATATGAATAATAAATGGATCTCCATAAAGTTCCTGCGAATTGTAAGGTTCAATTTTGTTTAGCAAATTGAGGGCATCTTCAAATTTATGTTCGTATAATTTAACGGTAACGATACTTTCGAGTATCTCCTTTAAATTAAAGGAGTACGATTGACTTAAGTAGAGCTCCCATTTTGTAAATTCTTTTTTGGAAAGAAAGTCTTTCATTTCTTCAAGCCGTATTCTTGTATTGTTTTTATAATACAAGTGATTCGTACGGCTGCATAACTCGGCTTTTAGTGAATCTCCTTGCTTAGCGTAAGTATCACTTATCAATTGCATACAATAGGCATTCACACTATTTATTTGTGAACCATATTCATTATCATGCTTTTTATTAATTGCAGGACTTGAAATAATTTCGCTAAAAATTTCTTCAGTCTTTTCATCAATGTTTTTTGTTGTTTTAATGGTATAAATTGTCTGAAGTATTTCAATTTCATCCTCTAGATAGTCTTCTTTTTTATTCAGAGCAATTGTCCGTTGAATCATAGTATTCGCATCCCGGTTATTATTCAGGAGCAAATTCAAATAAGCAGCTGTTGCTGTCCATAAAGCCATGTTTCGAGTTGAGAATTGCAGTGCTGTTTCGTTTACAAACTTGCTGGCAGCTTCTTTGTTATCCTCTCTACTCATCAGGTCAGAGCCATAAATGCAAGCATAACAACTGTCTGAATTATAGGTTGTGCCATCTTCATCATACCAGGAGAAATTCATGGCGGAACCCGAT
>JAYURB010000109.1:0-4472 GCA_043756425.1 Bacteroidota bacterium | reverse complement strand
TCCCAGGGCTGTATCAATATTCCGGAAACATAGCAACTGCTCAACCCAAAATAGGCGGCATCAAAAATTGTCCATTGGCTATTCATATAAATAGCAATTCCATTTGCAGTACCTATGTACAATTTATTGTACGGTTGATTTTGAACAACTGTTGCAAAAGTTATTGTATCAGAAGGAAGCGGAGAGTTGGTAGTGTTTAAGGTATTGTAAAAAACCCCTGAGTAGACCAACATTCCATTATTTGTACAGACATACTGGCTTCCATTATCATTGACGATGCAATTTACTGTATCATTGGGGAGGACAGTAGTATCGAGTCCCGGTACCGAGCCATACTGTGTATAAACACCTGAATTAGTGCCGTAAGGGAAATAATTACTTGAATTATATTGAGAATAAGTCATAAAGCAATTTACCTGAGTGGCTTCTATATGTTCGGGAATTCCAACAAACGAAGAGATTTGATAATTCGCGGGATTAAAACTAAAAACTCCATCGTCATTAGCCAGTGAATTAGGAGAAATTGCTTTAATATTTCTGTAAGGATTAAATTTGAAGTCAATCGGAGAATTGAAATTACTTCCATTCCAAATATAAATATTCATGTTTGAAAATTGATTATTGAATAAGTCTCCACCGACTACCCAAGGCCTGCTTAGAGAATCAAGATTAAAGTTGTCAATATAAATATAACTGGACGGCAATGCATGTGTAGTCCATGATGTGCCATCGTATTCAAATAAGTTCTGCTTTGCGCCACAAGTCCACACATGTCCATTTTTGCCTACTACAACTTTGGAAAATTTTTCTGAGCCCACCGGCGTATTCGTGCTATCAAAAAACACCATTGTTGTATCGTGTGCATAAATTAATTTATTGGTTCCGGCTATCCAGAGATTACCTAAAGAATCAATATCCCAATCCCTGAAATAAACATTTGTTGGCAGGTAAAATAATGAATCAAAAGTCCCATTGTGAAATTTTAAAAAGGGATTTCCCGTTAAATATGCAGAAGAATCATCTATTACTTTTATTTCTCGATATCCATAGTAAGGATATACTTGCCATGTTGACCCATTGTATATACCAAGCTGCTGGTATCCGGCTGCCCAGATATTCCCATTAGGAGAAATGCCAATACTTGTAATTGTTGTGTTTGCCAATGGGCCTGTATTGATATTGACATAGTCCTGTAAAATGGAATCATAAACTCCAATGAATGAATTGTCTTTTAAGTAAATGTAATTCCCATGTTTATCAGGCAGCAACATATATAGTTGTGCATGATTCGCCCAGCGGTATTCTGTTTGCCCGCTTACGATATTTTTTATTTGAAGACACCTTCTGCCTTCGTATAAAGATGAATCCTGAATCATCACTCTGTTGTGATTGTGGTATGACCAGTAATAAGGTATTTCGGTTACTTCCACGAAAGGAAAGAACTGAGCCTCGGAGCTAAAAATAAAAAAACTAAATAAACAGAATAGTAGGAGTTTTTTCATTTTCATTTTCTTTTTTTTTATTTTATTATTTCAAACTTACTCGCATATTTTCCAATCGAAGTATAAAGTGTAAGAAAATAGAATCCTCCCGCCAGCTCATTGCATGATATTGTTTCCGAATCATTCTTATCCAAGGAAATTTTCTTTTTCACAATTCTACTTGCCAAATCCGTAAGAACAATTTGTTTGATTATTGACCCATCAGTAGTATGAATATTTAAATAGTCATTAACCGGATTCGGATAAACAGAGAAAGGTTTTTTTACTGTTTCATTTACAGAACTTAAAATTACATTCATTTGTGAATTAAGAGATGATACAGGAATAAATATTTCCTGATTTTGCGACCATCCGTTTCTGATTAAACGGATAATAGGGTCAAAAGAAAAATTCATAAGTCCATTGAAATTGTAAACTAAAAAATTAAGGTATGCCACTGTTCCGGAAATGTTCCTCGAAGTTTTATTTGTTCTTACCATTCCAAAATCAATGTAACCGGAAGAATAAACATCTTTGTACAAACCAATAAGATCCTGTCCGGGAGTGCCAAATTGACTATTGTTGAAATCAATTGTCACAGAGCCGGGAACAACAGCAGCTGCATCGTAATAAATTCTAGCGGCTAAACCATAAACGGAATTCACGGAATCAATGGAGCTGAGGTTAATAGGTAAGGAAATATTTGCAATAAGGTTATAGGTCCATGAGAACATTCCCGGAGATGAAACTTCCAACACAGCATCGTTAGCTGCATAAGGCATCATCTGTATTAAATCATTTTGAAAATAATTTGGCTTATGTAGTCCGTAATTTTGACTGATGACGGTTATATCAAGAGAATCAATTTTGCCGTCGCCGTTGCAATCTGCATATTTCTTATCGAGGAGTTCCTGAAGATACATGTAACTCCATCCCGTGCTATTCCAGTCGGGGCAAGACTGGCCTGTCCAGTTGCTGCTTGCAGAAGGCCGCACTGTTCCTGAATCTCCGTAATAAATTCCGATTGCAAAGAGGTCTTCCATATCTACAGTGCCGTCGGTATTGATATTTCCCGGCCAGACGTTGCAATCAATAATGTTTTGTACGTTGTAAAATGTGTCTGTCTGAATACCATCTGAAACAATCAATGTGACAAGGTATGTTCCAGTTGCCGAGAAAAGATGCTTTCCAATACTGTCTGTGGATATATTGTTCGATCCACTGGCAGTATCGCCGAAATCCCATGCGTATGAAATTGGATTACCGGTATAGTAAGCAACAATTGTAGTTGTATCCTGATAACAATCGCCGCCGAGGAAATTGTAGAAAGTCACAGACAAACAGGAGGTGTCAACTGTTACTGTTTGTGTAACTGTATCGAGCAGTACACCATCTGAAATAATTAACATTACACTATAATTGCCGGGGCCGGAAAAAGTATGGAAGGGGTTTTGAGTTGAGCTTGTATCGTCAACACCTGTTCCCGGATCGCCGAAACTCCACTGGGAACTTGTATAGTTACCTGCGGATTCATTAATAAAGTATAAAGTTGTATCGCCCGAACAAGCAGTAGAAAAAGCTGCATTAAAGCAATCACTGCCTATATGAATAATCTGAGTTTTGTAATCCCATTCTGCTCCAATATTTACAAATAAGGTTACATAATAAGTTCCGGGAGTGTTGTAAACATGATAGCTGTCAGTATCGTGCGATACATTGGCTACACCGGAAACAGTATCTCCGAAATCCCATGTATAAACACCGGCTTGGTCCAGAGCAAAAAAGAAAACAGTATCGCCGGCACAGGCATAGGTGTGTGTGAAAAAAGCATTACAGGCTTTTAATGATGAATTTGATAAAAATATAAAGAGAAAAACATATAGTATTTTTTTCATTGTTTGGTGATTTTATTCAAAGATAAAATTTTTTTTAAAATGATATTTTGGGGCAATAAATTGAAACTACTTTAATTTTAAAAAGTACAATGGAATTTACCGCTCGATTTTAAACCAAACCGACAGCAATTATTTTAATAAAGTACGATCAATAATGCCGAAAGTGTTCTTTTTAGGCAACTTTCCCTATTATTCGACTGATCTGAAATCATTGAAAGCCAGTGCTGTAATTATGATGCATGTACACCGCTCTGATGAAGGATAAAAACTTCTTAGATGAATTGAAAAAAAACGGAAGCTTAAGCGGCCCTGTTTTACATGCTTTATTATTCCGATTAGCCGGACTTGGATTGATATTTCTTTTACAAGTACTCATGGCCAGATTGATGGGGCCGGCACAGTATGGTGACTATACTGTAATTATAACCGTAGTAAATTTATTTATTGTTTTAAGTTTGTTTGGATTCGACTCTTCTGTTTTGCGTTTCCTTCCTGCTTACATTTCAAATAGGGAAAATGAAAAAGCTAATGGTTTTGTAAAGTTTTCATACAGGACAATTGTCTTTCTCTCACTTGTTTCCAGTATTGTTCTTTTTATTTTCCTTCTTTCAAAATCGAAGAAGTTCAATATGTCCTTTAATGAAGGATTTTTTTGGGGATTACTATTAATTCCTTTTCTGGCTTTTATTTACCAGTCGAGCGCTTTGTTGCGAGCCCTTGGGAAAATTAAGACATCTCTTATCTCTTCATACTTTTTAATTCCATTTTTATTGGGTGTTTCTTGCCTGATTTACTATTATAAACAGCATACGCTGACAGTGGATGCGGCAATGTTGAATTTTCTTTGCTGTGCAATATTAATTTGTTTGTTTATCAATCGAAAGGCCGGTAAAGCATTGAAAGAAAAAGTTCCTTCTGAAGAAAATGCTTTCATCCCCCGCCAATGGATTTCTGTTTCAACTATATTATTTCTTACTACAGCACTCGATTTATTGTTGAGACAATCAGACATTCTCATGGTAAGTTACTTTTTGGGTAATACGAAAGCCGGGTATTATGGTGTTGCCGCTAAACTGGCAGTATTGGCATCTCTTGG
>JAYURB010000108.1:0-4475 GCA_043756425.1 Bacteroidota bacterium | reverse complement strand
ACATATTCACCTTTATTGTTTTTTTTGATATTCCAGGTAACTTCATTGCCTTGTTCAGGGAAAAACATATTAAAATCAACATAGCCCAATTTTTTGTCAAAGAAGAGTATTCTGCATTTGTAATGATCTGCAGGGAGATCAGTTAGTTTAACGTTGGTTTCCGGGTTTGAATTTTGAAGTATGCCATTTAAAACAACCTGGAAGCGTTCTCCGTTTTCAGCAAAAAGAATGGCATTACTGTTTTGTGCAGAAGTAACAGTTGAATAGAATAGGAAAGTGAATAAGATTAATTTTCTCATGGTTTTGTTATTTATGTTCTTGAATTTACAAAAGTACGTAAAAAGGGGATTGGTGATTTTCGAATTCGAACAAATCAAATTCTGTACCAAATCTGTTTATTGATTTTCCTTTTCTATTTTCGCAGTATAGTTTCGCAGAGCTCAAGTATTGTTTACATCAATTTTACCTAATTTAATTAATCTTGTATGCGTACCGTTTTACTTCTTGGTGCAGGAAAATCCTCTTCAGCCTTAATCAATTATTTTCTCGAACATGCTGTTAGTGAAAATCTTAGGCTGGTGGTTGCCGACTATTCTGAAGAGGAAGCCATTAAAAAAATCCACGGGCATCCCTCTGCGCAAGCGAGAAAATTTAATATTCAAAATGAAAAAGAATTATCTGCTCTGATGTCTGAAGCGAACATCGTTGTTTCACTTCTTCCTGCGAATATGCATCTTCCTGTCGCTTTAGAATGCCTGAAACAAAAGAAAAGCCTGGTTACGGCTTCTTATGTCTCGCCCGGCATGCAAGAACTCGATAAACAAGTGGCAGCAGAAGGATTAATTTTTCTAAATGAATGTGGACTGGATCCGGGAATAGACCATATGAGTGCGATGAAGGTTATCGACGATATAAAAATGAAAGGGGGCAGCATGCTTGCTTTTCGTTCTTATACAGGAGGACTGGTAGCACCTGAATCAAACGATAATCCGTGGGGATATAAATTTTCATGGAATCCCAAAAATGTTATTCTTGCCGGACAGGGCACTGCGCGTTATATTGAAAACGGAAAATATAAATACATTCCTTATAACCGATTGTTTACTGAAATTGAAAAAGTAAACATAGATGGTTTTGATGATTTTGATGGTTATGCAAACAGAGATTCGCTTTCTTACAGAAAAATTTATCAACTCGATTCAATTCCAACAATGATTCGAGGAACACTTCGTCAGGCAGATTTTTGTAAGGCCTGGAATGTTTTTGTAAAATTGGGATTAACGGATGATTCCTATGAAATTGAAGACTCCGAACATCTTACGTATAGAAATTTAATCGAAGCTTTTTTACCGGCTACTGATTCTTCAATGGATATTGTAAAACGACTTTCTGATTTTACCGGATTGAATACAGAAAGCAAAGAAATGAGAATGATTGAATGGACAGGTATACTATCTGATAAAGTCATCGGACTTACAAGAGCAACGCCTGCAAATATTTTACAAAATTTACTCGAGGAAAAATGGAAGTTGCTCGACTCCGATAAGGATATGATCGTTATGCAGCATCGGTTTGAATATCTGCTAGGCGGAAAAAAATATTCGCTTACTTCATCGCTAATAGTCAAAGGAGAAAATTCAGTTTACACAGCAATGTCAAAGACCGTTGGTTTACCTGCAGCTATTGCCGCTCTGCAAATACTAAACAATAAAATAAAACTAAAAGGTGTACAGATACCGGTCCATTCTTCGATTTACGATCCTGTTTTGGAAGCATTGAAAGATTTCGGAATAAATTTTAAAGAAAATTTGACGGAAATTGTTTAAGCTGGAAATAATAATCGCTGGTTAGTTCAATATATTCCGGAGTAAAACTTCCATCTTCTTCATGAATGATTATTTCCTCTTCTGTAAGCAAGCCAAATTGAAAGCCGAATTCCATAATAAGTCTTTTTTCATCTCTATCGGCTTTCGTTTTTACACGAACCAAATGATGACAAAATAACTCAAGTCTTTGTGCTTTATCCAGGAAAACCATTCCTTCTTTGCTGGGTAAAATGACGCAAAATCTGCCGCCCGGTTTTAATAATTTTTTTACGCATGCGGCGAGGTCGTCAAATGTAAGACATTCACTATGTCTGGCATTGGTTCTGGAGGGAATTAAAGGTTTTGATGCCTGGTGAAAATAAGGTGGATTTGCTGCAATAAGATCATAAGTAAAATTGGTGCTGCAAGAAAAATCCTGTAACGATTGATGAAGGCAATTTAACCGATCCTTCCACGGGGAAGTCAAAAAATTTTCTTTAGCCTGTGTGTATGCACTTTCATCGATGTCGATGGCATCAATATGGGAATCACTTTTTTGCGCCAGCATAAGAGCGATTACTCCTGTTCCTGTTCCTATATCCAATATGTTTGAAGCGTTTTTCGGTTTTATCCACGAGCCCAGCAGCACAGCATCGGTGCCCACTTTCATTGCACACTTATCCTGATTAATGGTGAACTGCTTAAAATGAAAAATCGTTTCACTCATACCTTAATTAATACCAAGATACAAAATGAATTTTATATTCCGAATCGGAAAGGCTAATATCGCTATTCTGCAATAAAGAAACCTGAAAAACACTTGAAATATGGCCTACTTCAGGTATACATCAAGCAATCCATCGGGGAGTTCTACAATTGCTATTTTCTCTTTATTCAGTATTTCCAATACAATATCGTCGTTGAGAGGAAATAGTACTTCTCTACCATTAACAGAACATCGGGCTATCATTTGCAAGGGGTATTCCAGTACTTCAAGTATGTTTCCTAAATCACCTAAAGCAACGTCTCTGACCAAAAAACCTAGTAGGTCTTTCCATCCTGTAATTTTTATTTTTCTTTTGCTCGGAGTTTTCTCGGTAAAAATTTCTTTTCGCGAAAGTTTTCTAGCCTGCTCTTCAGTATCAATATCAAAAAATTTAACGATCATTTCATCATCGTTAATTTCAATTTCATCGACTTCAAATGGAACAGGTAATCCTTCGAGAAGGATAAAAAAGAATTTTTCCTTTTTTAAATCGCCTGACTTTGCAGAATCGAGGCGAACAATTAATGCGCCTTTAAAACCGGACGATTTTTGAATGGAGCCAATTCGAAAAAGATTTTCCTTTTTAAGGGTTTTCATTCGGTGAAAATAAAAAAATCCGCCTCGAATTAACGGGACGGATTCAATAACTTTAAAAGATATTATTAAGCTTCTGAAGGAGTTTCTCCTGCAGGCTCTTCTGAAGCAGGTTCAGCAGCCGGAGCCGCTTCAACCGGTGGTGGTGTGTTTTTAGCACGAACCGCTGCAGCAATAGTTTCCTTCTTTTTAATTTCTTCAGCAAGACGAGACTCATGCGTTTTAGCTTCAGAGCCGGCAATACGCTTTTTCTTTTCTTCAATTTTATTGCCTTTTGATTCCATCCAGGCATTAAATTTTTCATCGGCAGCTTCCTGTGTTACTACACCTTTGGTAACTCCTTTTTGCAGGTGACTGCGGAATAGAACACCTTTATAAGAGAGAATTGCACGACAAGTATCCGTTGGCTGTGCTCCTTTATGAAGCCAGCTCATGGCTTTGTCGTTGTCAATGATAATGGTTGCAGGATTCGTGTTGGGATTGTAGTTACCGATAACTTCGATGAACTTACCATCTCTCGGAGCACGACTATCTGCTACCACAATATGGTAATAAGCATTGTGCTTCTTTCCATGACGTGATAATCTGATTTTTACTGGCATTTTTGAGTTTTTTGACGGTTTATTTACCTTTCCGTTACCCAACGGATAGCATTCTCCTGATGCTTTTTTAAAAGGGACGCAAAGATGGGATTTTCTATTGAAGATTCAAAATAATTGTTGAATTGTTAGTCAATTTTTAAAATTATTCAAATGGATTATTAATATTAATGGTATTTTTGAGGAACTATTAACGAGCCGGAATAACCGGTTTTTTTGTGCTTTATAGGTACAAATTATTTATGAAAAGCGACTACCTTAATGATTTAAATGATGCTCAGCGCCAGGCTGTCGTCCATATGGATGGCCCGGTAATGATTATTGCAGGAGCCGGGTCCGGTAAAACAAGGGTTTTAACGTATCGTATAGGCCATTTACTGAATCACGGAGTAGATGCTTTTCAGATACTCGCACTGACCTTTACCAATAAAGCCGCCAAAGCAATGCGGGAAAGGGTTGAAAAAATTTCAGGAACTGAATCGAAGAATTTATGGATGGGTACCTTCCATGCAGTCTTTGCAAAGATTTTAAGGATAGAAGCCACCAAAATTGGTTATCCTTCCAACTTTACCATTTATGATACGGAAGATTCTCGTGGACTTTTAAAAGATATAATAAAGGAACAGGGGCTGGATGATAAAATCTATAAACCGGATGTAGTATTAAACCGAATTTCATCGTCCAAAAACAATTTATATTCCTGGCAGCAAT
>JAYURB010000107.1:0-4487 GCA_043756425.1 Bacteroidota bacterium | reverse complement strand
CCAACATTAAAGTTTTTATATAAAAAGTTATTAAAGCAACCGGAAGCATCTGATTGACCGTTTTCCGCATAGAAACTAATCTTGCCAATTCCAATTCCTGAATCCAGCGACCATGGAAGATAAAAGCTTTCATTAAACATGCCGTTAATGACCAAAGCAGTGTCGGAATAAAGCGTATCATCCCATTCAAAAAAATGAGTTACTATAGTGCCCGAATCATTGGCAAGAGTTAAATGTTCTGTCTTTTGATCAAACAGGGTTAAATACAATGTGCCATTAAATGAGGGTATCAGGCTGCCTGAGTTGTCGTGAATCTCTCCTGCAATTTGAAGCAACTGTCCGGGATTAAGTGTATCAGTTCCGGTAGGTGCATGACCATTAATTGAAGTCGTCACTATATCATCCTTAGGATAATTTAATCGTACGGCAGGGTCACCTAATAAACACATGGAAGCGATATATGGATCATTATAATAATCCTGCTTTGCTTTCTTAAAAATGTATCCTATTCTTAGATATTCATTATTTTGCCTTGAATAAAGATATCTATTTATGACCTGTTGAAAGTTGAAATTGGAAGAAGAAAATGCTAGTCTTCCGGTACTTATCACTCCAATGCCCGCTCCCGAATCATTTAGGGCTATTACTTGTCCCCTGGAAAGAACTGAAGGATCATCGAATCGGTTAGAGAGGGATGTATTTTCAATAAACAAAGGCAGGTTTGAGTTTTTAACATTTTGCAAATACTGTATATCTAGAACTCTTTCATTAGACATTTCAGTTTCACTACTATATCCATTATAATTAATAATTAATGAACCATTTTCAATAAAATATTTAAGATCATTTGTTACATCAGGGTATGTAGGATATGGACCTGTGTTATCCTGAATATATGAGTCAAAATAAACTTTATTAATATCCCAAATGCAGCTTTGGTTTTCTGTTCTCTCCATAAGTGTATCAGCTTGCCTAAGGAAAGTGTTGTATTCTCCATCATCTGCAGCAGCAATAAGTTTTTTTCGCCAGGGGCCTAATGTTCCTGTTGTACTATAATTAATGATTTTATGAATTACGGATGCCTCAGCTTGATTTCTTACAGGTATTCTGCCTATTCCAATTTCACTTATGTCGCTATGTTTATCTGAGGCAGAATCGTTCATGTAGCCAAAAAAATTATCTGAATTAAAGGATTGCGTTAGATTAATTGAACCATCTGTTTCGTAGGTTGGAATAAGGCTTGTAAAACTTCCCAATCGACCTTTGTAATCATACGATGCCTGCCCAAACAGCAATAGATATTTTAACGAGTCATTTGCTGCTGCTGAGCGTTGAAAAACTTGCCTGATAAAATCTCTTATGCCAACGATATCCTGAACACCTGTAGAGTACTCATTGTAGATTTGATCGACATCTGCAACAATTGTATTTAGATTATCATGCGACTGATGAAAATTTGCCAGTGTTTGAGCTTCAGTATGAAAACGATTATCAGTAATAATAATCATATTAGCCTGCGATAAAGCATGAAGGTTTTGATTGGGAATTTGTCCGGTGAAAACAGGTTTTAAATATGTTTGTCCGTCAAAGGCCAGGTATTTTCTTACGGAATCATTATCAACATTAAATTCTGCATTCGATAAGCTTGTAGTAAATTGCTGCTCTACTACATTTAATGGATCAGTGATGTCCCATATTTGCAGAGATGCAGGGGCATTTCCAATATTAAATTTCGTAACAGCACCTTGAGAAACCGAACGTAAATCAGAAAATATTTGTTGCGATTTATAAAATGTTAGGATTCTTGTAAAATTTATTTCAATATAATCGATCCAGCATAGAGCTGCAGGATTTGTGGAATTTAAATCTACTCTGATAATAGCGGAGGGAAAAGGTGCAGGTATGTTATTATTGATTGTTGTTTGAACTCCATAAGGATCAACGACAGAACTTCCAACATTATTAAAAGCAATACTTTTGCTTATTCCAAAAGCAAATAAATTTACTGTACCATTTCCAACTAGTGATCTTTCCAAAGATTCCAGGTGAATGTAAGCAGTATCTATTGCTGAGATATTCGTATCGTCGAATTTAAAGGCTAATGAAGATTGCGCAGCAATAGATTCGCCATACCATTTTTTTCCTGTGTGCAGAAGATTTATAGAGTCGATTTCATGACATTCATAATCCGTGTACTTATTCGTAGTATTGGTAAATGATGGCAAACTTGCTCTTGCCGGAATTCTTTTTCCCGGCGTATTTCCAATAGTCAGAAAATAGGATACGGAATCGCTATATATATTAGTAGTGTGATAAAACCTTTTGTTAATTGAATCGATTTTTATTTGAACAGATGATTCGCCGTAAAAAAACAATGTATCACCTGCATCAAAACTTCCATCCGATTCACCTTTTACTACAATTGCAAGTTCTTTCAAGTCATCAGCATGGGGTGCATTATTTTGCACCGGAAGCATGCCGGCACGATTACCATAAATAGCCAGGTTTCTTGGGTCAATTGAATTAATGTTTATTCCCAATGAAATGAGGTCCGTTTTTGTAATGCAATAAATGCCTTCTTTTTTCACGGATAATTTATACCAATCACCCGTTGAAAGAACTGAAGATTGAGAGTAGGAATTCAGATTAAAAATAAATGCAGAAAAGACTACAAATAGTAGCTTTATTGTTTTCATGGTGTGTGTTTTGAGAGAAAAAATTAAGATAAAACCCTGTTTGTGGGGAACAGGGATTTAATTCCTGTAACGATTTCTGCTTTTGGATATTTTAATTCATTGAAATTAATTTGGGAATTGTTTATTTCAAATGTACTGTATGTTAAAAAGCGCTCTAGATAACATGAGTCGGCTGATTATACTAAAAAAGGAATTATAAAATTTTATTTAACCGGGGTTTAAAAGTTCGACAGTTCGAAGTTCCCATGTTTTAATCTTAAAACGAAAAAAAACTTTAATTGCTTCGATCACACTCAAACTCCAAACTCAAACTGTATTTCGTGGTCCCAGCAGGAATCGAACCTGCATCTTAGGTTTCGGAAACCTACATACTATCCGTTGTACTATAGGACCGGGGAATTAATTATTCTGTTTTCCCTTTGTTTCTGAAAAATAAATTGATGGGTACGCCGGTAAAGTCAAACCGTGTGCGTAATTTATTTTCTAGAAAGCGACGGTAGGGTTCGTTTAGATATTTTGGCAGATTGCAGAAGAAAGCAAACTGCGGAGTAGGAGTAGGGAGTTGTGTGACGTATTTGATTTTAACATTTTTTCCTTTGATGGAAGGAGGAGGAGTGTTTTCAATAATGGGAAGAAAGAAATCATTCAGCTCTGAAGTTTTGACTTTTTTCTTTCTGTTTTCATAAACATGAATGGCCATTTCAAGTGTTTGAAAGATTCGCTGTTTAGTTGACACAGAAGTAAAGATCACGGGTACATCACTGAATGGTGCAAGTTTAGCTTTTATCAGGTCTGTATATTCTTTTGTGCTTTGATTATCTTTTTCAACCAAGTCCCATTTGTTGACAATGAAAACTACGCCTTTCTCATTTTTTTCTATGAGATGAAATATTGCAAGATCCTGAGCAGTTAGTCCATTTTGTGCATCAATCATCATCAGGCATACATCAGCCTCTTCAATGGCTCTGATAGAACGAAGGACAGAATAAAATTCAAGGTCTTCTTTAACACGTGCTTTGCGTCTGACTCCCGCTGTATCAACCAAAATAAAATCATGACCGTATTTGGAATAACGCTGGTGAACAGCATCACGCGTAGTCCCTGCTATGGGAGTTACGATACTGCGTTCTTCGCCAATAAGCATATTCAGCAAAGATGATTTTCCAACATTGGGTTGACCGATAATGGCAAAACGCGGCAGACCTTCTGTTTCATCAACACCCTCTTTAGGAATATATTTTACAACTTCATCCATTAATTCTCCCGTTCCTGTTCCATTTATAGAGGAAATAGGGAAAGGGTCTCCCAGGCCGAAGCTGTAAAATTCAGCGGCCAGGGCAATTCTTTGTGGGTTATCAGTTTTATTGGCAACTAAAATTACTTTCTTTCCTGACTTGCGGAGAACAGATGCAACAGTATCGTCAGATGCCGTAATACCGGTTTCTACATCAACAACAAAAAGAATGATATCCGCTTCTTCAATGGCAAGTTCAACCTGGTATCGAATTGCGCCTTCAAAAGCATCTTCTGAACCACGCACGTAGCCACCGGTATCAATTACTGAAAATTCTTTCCCACACCATTCAGCATGGCCATAATGGCGGTCGCGCGTAACACCACTTTGTTCGTCTACGATTGCCGAACGGGATTCCGTAAGACGATTAAATAATGTTGATTTTCCGACATTTGGACGGCCAACTATTGCAATTATGCTTGACATTTTATTTAGATAATACTAATACAAAAAGGTTCAGGAGACATATAACTTACTTAAAAATAAGATTGTATAAA
>JAYURB010000106.1:0-11294 GCA_043756425.1 Bacteroidota bacterium | reverse complement strand
TGATTTTGCATTTAGCGTCATGGCCCTGATTTCTTTCGCTTGTGCTTCATCTTTTACCCAATGCGGAATTAATCCCCATCGAAACATGTTTATTTTATTCGGCTCTTCTTCACTGATTACAGGCCATGCAGGAAAGGTGAAAGCAGAGGCATAAAAAATCGGGTCGAACTCGATTTCTGCCTGAGCGCTGAAGCGATTTGCAACTTCCTGCGCTTTTTTACTGAGGGAATTATGGAAGCACATAGATTTTTAAGGAGCCCTGATTTTTAAACTCTAAGATTATTAGAAAGGAAAGTTAAGTATTTATTGTTATTAAATCACTCCATCGGGTTGTGTATCTGGACGATAATTTCTCTTGCCTGAGTTTCCAGCATTGTGTAAAGCCCTGAGAGGCTATTCTGACCGTTTCTTTGCCGTAATCCTTATTCAATTTGTCCACTGCCTTCATAAGCAAAGCATGCTTTTTTCTGTCCGTAGTATCAAACATGTTTTGCTGAACCTCGCTTTCGGGAACAAAGTTACTTACTATAATGCCCGCTTTTTTGTATGCATATCCTTTTTTATAAATCCTTTTCAACCCTTCTTTCGAAAAGTGAACGAGTTCCAGCGTGCTATTGGTGGGAACCGGTAAATGAACGACAATATTTCTGGCATATTGCTGCAGGTCATCTCTGAACTGGTTGGTATGAAGAAAGACCATTAAGGTCCCTGCACAACTTTTTTGTTTTCTTAGCTTTTCTGCACACCGCGAGGCATAGGCCGTAACAGCCTCTTCCAGTGGTAGAAAATCAGTCTGCATTTCACCGAAGCTAAGCGATGTGCATATGTTTTTTTTCGATGGCGTCTCTATTTCTGAGCGTATGGATGGTCGACTATGGAGCTCTTCCCATAATCTCAAACCAACTACTGTCAAATTCTTTCTCACCCAGTCGCCCGGAAAGCCAATAAAATCGTAAGCAGTAACAATGCCTTGTTTTTTTAGAAAGGCTGCATGTTGACTTCCAATACCCCATACGTCTTCAATAGGAAATTTTTTTAAAACATCGGAAGTGTTTTCTTTATCAATAATAAAAACATCTCTGCCTTGTTTTTTGGCAATCTTATTGGCGATTTTTGCAAGTGATTTTGTTGGTGCTATTCCTAAGCTAAGCGGAATGCCGGTGAATTTCCCTACCCGGTGCACCATTTTTTTGCCATGATTTAACAATGCATTTTCGGGAATCCCCTGAAAATAAAGAAAGGCTTCATCGATTGAATAAATTTCCATTTCAGGCGCGTATTCGGATAGCAATGACATAACCCGCCTGCTCATATCACCGTACAGCGCATAGTTTGACGAAAAAACTTTTACGTCAAATTTTTCAATAACATCCTTTATTGTAAAAACCGGAACACCCATTTTTATTCCCAATAATTTGGCTTCATTGCTGCGGGAAATTGCACAACCGTCATTATTGGAAAGAACGATCACTGGTTTACCGTTTAGGCAAGGGTCAAAAACCCTTTCGCAGGATACATAGAAGTTGTTGCAATCGACCAATCCTATCATTACATTTTTTTGATTACATAGGTTACTATTCCCCAAATGACAAAATCATTATCCGGGGTTACAACTATTGGCTTGAACTGCTTATTAGCAGGCGCAAGCGTGAGAAAATTTTTGTTCCCGGTTAAAATTCGTTTAAGAGTGAATTCTCCGTCTATAAAACAGACAGCCACCATGCCATTGCGCGGAGTAATCGACTTGTCTACAATGAGAATGTCTTCATCGTCAATTCCTGCATCTTTCATGGATAAACCTTTTACCCGGCCGAAAAACGTAGAGCCCGGATTTTTAATGAGCTCTTTGTTTAAATCAATTGGATCTTCCAGGTAATCGTTTGCCGGTGAAGGAAAGCCGGCCGAGATTCCGCAGAAAATTGGGATTTCTATAAATGAGCGTTTCTGTATACTGAATATCTGTATAGAGACTATGATTATCATACAATCTGATTCTGATCGATTAATATAATAAGAAAATATAAAAGAAAGGGGAATGATCAAAAAAGAGAAGGAGATTTTCAAAATAGGAAAGGAATTCTCCGTAGACTTTTTTACCTAAAATCGGTTGATTAGAAATTTATTATAATTATTCTAATCTCTCAATAATACTTCGTATTTTGGCTTTTTAATAATTCTATTTAATGCGAATACTTCCCACGATAATAGCGTGTATTATATTTTCTTTTGCTGCCGTGGCTCAGGATGGTGAGGCCGATAGTTTAAAAACTCTTATTGAAAAAGGCAGCGATGATACTATAAAAGTAAATCATCTAATAGCCCTTAGCAAAATCTACGTAAGAAACTCCCCTGAAAATGCACTCAATTTTACAACCCTGGCATTGAGACTATCCAAACGCTTGAATTATAAAAGAGGAGAAGCATTGGCATTGAAATTTGCCGGAATTGCCAACTTCACCAAGTCAAATTATTTGGAATCTATCAATAATTGGGAGCAGGCAAAGGCTATTTTTGATTCATTAAACGATAAAGCGGGTGTTGCAAATATTCAAAGTAATATTGGGAATGTGTACATGAATCAGGGAGATGACAATAAGGCCCTGGAATATTTTTTTAGTGCATTAAAGACAGGCGAAGAAATTAATGACTCTTTGCGTATGTGTTCATCACTAAATAATATAGCTGTTGTTTATCAGAATAAAAGGAACACCTGGAGTAAAGCGCGTAGTTTTTATCTTCGGTCGCTTACAATTGCTGAGTTAATAAATGAAAAAGCTGTTTTCGCTGCCTCTACAACAGGACTGGGAGAGTATTACATGAACAGAGATTCCCTTTCGCTCGATTCTGCTGTATATTATACTGAAAAATCATTGGCGGCTAATAAGGGAACTGTCGATGAACCATATACAACAAACCTGCTTGGACAAATCTATCAAAAGAAAAAAAACTTTGATAAAGCCATCTTCTTGTTCAAACATGCTTACGAACTTTCGGAAAAGTTTGAATCGCAATATGATTTGTCAATTTCTAACCTGCGGCTTGCTCAAGCATACAAAGCAAAGGGTGAAAATAAACTTGCACTTCAAACCTATAAAGAAGCCGAAGCAGCTGCCATTTCAAGTAAGTCAAACTATTTATTGAAAGAAATATATGAAGATGTAGCATCTGTTTATGGAAAATTGCACGATTATTCAAATGCTTATAAATACCAGTATCTTCTTATCGGCATTAAGGATACGATTTACAATATCGACTTAGATAAAAAATTGCAGGGAACACAGTTTACATTCGACCTGGCAAAGAAGGAAGGTCAGATAAATTTACTTACAAAAGATCAGGAGATTCAAAAGCAAGAAATACACCGTCAAAAATTAGTAAGAAATGGTTTCGTCGGTGGTTTTGCTGTTGTACTACTTTTTGCAGGTGTGTTTTTCAATCAGCGGAATAGAATTTCAAAAGAGAAAAAACGCAGCGATGAATTACTTCTAAACATCCTTCCGTCAGAAACTGCTGAGGAATTGAAAGCCACCGGTACAGCAAAGACAAAGAGTTTTGATGCCGTCACTGTTATGTTTACGGATTTTAAAAACTTTACACAAGCCAGTGAGTTACTTACCCCGGAAGAACTTGTAAGTGAAATTAACCACTGTTACAGCGAGTTTGATAAGATCGTCACAAAGTATGGAATAGAAAAAATTAAAACCATTGGTGATGCATACATGTGTGCAGGCGGCCTTCCTGTAACAAATTCTACTCATCCATTTGATGTAATTCATGCCGGATTGGAATTTCAGGATTTTATTGCCAGAAACAAAGCCGACCGAATGGAAAAAGGTCAACCGTTTTTTGAATTGCGACTTGGTATACACACAGGACCTGTGGTTGCCGGAATTGTAGGAATAAAAAAATTCGCTTACGATATATGGGGTGATACGGTAAATACCGCTTCACGTATGGAAAGCAGCAGTGTAGTGGGTAAAGTAAATATTAGCGGTTTTACGCATGAATTGGTTAAAGACAAATTTAATTGTACTCATAGGGGGAAAATTGAAGCCAAAAATAAGGGGCAAATTGACATGTATTTCGTTGAAAGTTCGAAGTAATTCTTTTAAAATAGACTGATTTTATTGATGTTTGGAGCGTATTGATTTTTTTATTATTTTAGCGTATATTAGATTGTAATTATTAGCAACAGAAATAATGCTATCTATTTGTTTTGTTTAAAGGGTTTAACTTTTATTCTAAATGAAAGTTTATGCATTCGAAATTTATTTTTACAAACTCATTTCCATAAATATTATTAAATTTTATTTCCATAATGAAACAAAATTATAACTACGCAATTAAATTCAACGCTTTTAATTCTTTTCTTTTCAAAATTCTTTTCACACTTGTCTTTTTTCTTTCTTCCGACAATCTTTTCAGCCAACAATTACTTGATAATTTTAACAGGGTAAATAATTCAACTGTGGGGAATAGTTGGGTGGAAACAGAATCTTCTTCCAATGTCATTCAAATTTCAAACAATAGAGTTACTCTGGGGCCTTTCAGTAATCAGCAAAAGGAATACCTGGTAAGAAATTGTTCTTCCATTTATCCTGCCACGCCAACCAGCTATCCCGGTATTATGACCTGGATGGCTAACATTCGAACAACTCGAACTAATCCAAGCGGATTTGATGCAGGTTTTTATGGAATTGCATTCGTTTTAGGGTGCAGCAACGCCAGCATGGGGAATGCGGGAAACGGATATGCTGTCTTGTTTGGACAGTCAGGAGCCTTCGATCCCATCAAGCTAGTTCATTTTACCAATGGATTAGCGGCCAATGCAAATATTACAGACATAATTACTGCTTCTGATTTTGGTAATGAATATCTTGCAGTAAAAGTGACTTTCAACCAGGCTACAGGACTTTGGTCCTTGTTTTATGCAAGCAATACAACTGCTTTTCCTGATCCTGCATCTGCAACTTATACCCAGGCCGGTACTGCTACATTTAACAATACCTATGTGACTACAAGTTTGCCTTATGTAGGATGTGTTTATAGCCATAGTACTTCGACAATTGACACTGGATTTGTTGACAACATTTATGTGCCAACAACACCGGCAATAGCACCGGTTATTGCGAGCCAACCTGCTGCTTCACAAACAGTATGTCAGGGTAGTGCAGTAATATTCACTTCATCAGCTACCGGTTTTCCGGCGCCAACAGTGCAATGGCAAAAGTTTATTTCAGCTGTTTGGACTGATATTCCAGGTGCTACTTTCACGAACGATACTATTTTCTCTTCCGTTGTTTCGAATAGCGGTCAATATAGAGCAGTATATACAAATGCTTCCGGCTCTACAACCAGCAGTGTTGCTGTCTTAACTGTGGATGCTACCAGTGTTGGTGGTACTGTAAATAGTAATACTACAATCTGTTCTGGATCAGGGGGGACACTTACACTTTCAGGCTATACAGGTTCAATCACAGGATGGGAGGTATCTACTGACTTGGGTAATACCTGGGTTTCAATAGCAAACACTACAAGTACTTTAAACTATTCTAATTTGACATTTACAACCCTTTATCATGCAATAGTTCAAAATGGAGTTTGTCCATCTTCTATTTCAAGTAATGCTACGATTACAGTTGTAGCTTTGCCGGCATCTTTTAGTGTCAGTGGTGGTGGATCATTATGTTCAGGAACGGCAGGTGTACTTGTTGGATTGAACGGTTCAGCACTTAACACAACTTACCAATTATTTAATGGTAGTAATCCTGTAGGAGCACCGGTTGCAGGAACAGGAGCTGTAATCAGTTTTGGAAATCAAACTGCTGCAGGACTATATACGGTTGTTGCAACAAGTACTACTAACTCATGTACAAAAACAATGACAGGATCGGCAACGGTAACTGTATTTTCATCTCCTGTAGTTACAATAAATTCAAACTGCAATTATTTTTTTTCAGGTAATATTCTAAACTTAAATTCAGCTATTGTAGGCGGTACAGGGCCCTTTAGTTATCAATGGCTATTAAATGGATCAACAAATGCCGGAACAGCACCCGCTATATCAATTGCTACTGCAGGTTCTTACACGGTTTCTGTAACTGATATGAACGGCTGTACTTCTACTTCTCCGGCATCTGCAGTTGCAGCACATACCGGCCCACTGAATGGGACATATGCTATACCCGGAAACGAATGCAATGCTTTCCAGTCTTTGTCCGGTGCATTATCGTACCTGAATTCAAATGGGCTGAGTGGCCCCGTTACATTTAATGTTCAAGCGGGGTATACTGAAACTGAACCGACAGGCGGATTGGCAGTAAATATGTGCGGATTATCTTCCGGAATAATTTCTAATTCAACAAGAACCATTACGATTCAAAAAAGTGGTGCAGGTGCTAATCCGCTTATTACTGCATTTACAGGAAACACAACAAATGTTGATGGTATGTTTAAAATTGTC
This sequence comes from Bacteroidota bacterium, assembly GCA_043756425.1. Lineage (GTDB taxonomy): Bacteria > Bacteroidota > Bacteroidia > AKYH767-A > 2013-40CM-41-45 > JADKIH01. Next base: position 4,831 of record JAYURB010000106.1, on the reverse strand, counting down.
GGAGCCGATTATGTTACCATTGACGGAATTGATCTCCAAGAAAACGCATTGAATACCCTTACAACCACCTGTATGGAGTGGGGTTATGCCCTTGTAAAATGCAATGGAGAAAACGGAGCCAATTACAATACTATAAAAAATTGTACAATTACTCTTAAAAAAACACCGGTCGCATCCGTAGGAATATATTCTAATAATCATACTGCTACTTCTACGACCTTACTTACGTATTTAGGAGCTTCTACATCATCTGCAGTTGACAGTTCACGCAATGGAAATAATACATTTTTATTAAATACCATTAATACTGCTTATACGCCTATACAGTTAAAAGGTAATTCGGCAAGTTCAGGTAGTTTTTCTCTGAACGATACCCTTAACAGGGTGGGTGCTTTGTCACAGGGAAATGTTCTTCAAAGTTTTGGCGGTAGTGCATTGACTGCTTACGGTATTGATCTGACAAATCAGAAAGACTTGAAAGTTTATGCAAATACCATTAGCGGAGGAATTGGTTCAATAAATATCGTTTATGGAATAAATATTTCTACAAGTCAAAACGCTGACATAAGAAATAATACAATAACACTTCAATCCAGCGGCACTAATACTTTTATCAGAGGTATAAGTGTTGTCCTGAATACCGGAACTGCTTCTAACCCTGAAGTTGTTACTATTTTAAATAATTACATTCAGAATTGTTCCTATACTTCTGCAACGACTGCAGGTCTGGTTGGAATATCTAATTCTGTCGGGGGCACTGCTACTGTTTCAATAATGAATAATCAAATATTAAATAATACACATAATGGAACCGGCCCTTTAACCGGAATCGATATTGTTACAAATCCATCTTCGCTGGAAATTAGTAATAATGTGCTCACCGGAAATAGTAAGAACAGACCCGGCACCATGTCCCTAATTAAATTTGGAATTAATTTTGGTAATTTCTCCAATAACACTCTTGTTAACAATAATACAATCAGCAATAATTTTATACTTGGTGGAACCATCATAAGTACATTAAACTGTATTAATGGTTTCGGTGCAAACAACTATACTGTAAATAGCAATTATATTTATAACAACGGCATTTCAAACGATACCTCTTCTTCCACTACTAACATTTATGGGATTATTTACTCAGGTACTTCAAGCAATGAAACTATTAGTGGTAATACCATAAAAGGCTTGTATATAAATGGAGTTTTAAGCGGTACTCATTCTATCAGAGGAATTGATGTTAATTCTGTTTCTGCATCAACCAGAAGTATTTCTCTTAATTTAATTGATAGTCTTCTCACACTTTCAGCTATTAATTGTAATATCACCGGAATAGCTTCTTCCGCCGGAGGAGATATTACAATTTCGAAAAATAAAATTTCGCGTTTATTGCCTGCAGGAGCAGGAAGTTCGGCCAAAGGAATTCTACTTCAATCAGGAACAACACATACAGTATCCAATAATTTAATCGGCCTGGATATAGGGACATCAACTTTTTCAGGAACAAATAGTCTTGTTGGACTTGAAGTTTCAGGAGGTGTTTCTTCCAATCTGTATTTTAATACCATACGTTTAGCAGGAATAAGTGTTTCCGCTACTTTCGGAAGTAGCGGTATAAGCATTACTTCTACAGCACCGCAGGTAGATATCAGAAATAATTTAGTGAACAATCTTTCTTTCCCCGGAATTAGTGCCTTAGCAACCGCTCTTCGCCGGAATTCTTCTGCATTAACAGGATATTCAACCAATTCAAACCGTAATATTTATTATGCCGGTATTCCTTCGGTGAGGAAGGTCATTTACAACGATGGTTCAACATCATATCAAACCCTGGCTTCTTTCAAAACACAGGTAACTTCTACCAGGGAAGCGGATTCAAAATCAGATTCAATAGTGTTCCAGTCACTTATTGAGACAGCTTCCGGTTTTCTTAAAATAAATACATCCGTTCCAACCGTTGTAGAATCAAATGCAAGACCTATTTCTTCACCTTCAATTTCAGATGATTATTTTTCAACTACCAGAAATGTGATTACTCCGGATATTGGCGCACATGAGGATAATTTTATTGCTAAAGGATTAACCCTGATGAATATTACTTATACTCCTGCTAGTCTCTGCAGTGCAATTGTACATACTGTCAACGTAAATGTTCTCAATGCAGTTGCTCCGGTTAATGTTGTTTTGAGTTATAGCTTAAACGGAGGAGTTTCTATTCCTGTAATTATGTCAAATACATCCGGAAATAACTGGACAGGTACAATACCTGCTTCAGGAGGTGCTTTTGTAAGCTGGAGTATTAATGCCACAGATCTCACTTCATCTGCAAGTTTTATAGGAACCTCGTATCAGGATGCAATTCTCAGTAATTATATTCTCAATGCTTCTGTTCCCGCATCTTCAATTTGTCAGGGGACAAATACAATCTTAACAGCTTCAATTCAGGGTAGTGCTACAGTCCCTGGCAACTATTGCTCAACTTCTTATTCCACAGGGACAGCAAGCGGAGATTATATATCACGTGTACAAATTTTGGGAACAACTTTAGATAATACTACGGGAGCTTCTCTCTCTCCTTATTACACACTTTATCCACAAACGGGAAATACAACTACATCATTAAGCACCGGTCAGTTGTATACTTTTAATGTTAGCGGTGGTACTTTCAGTACATGTTATATCTCTGCATGGATAGATTATAATCGAAATGGAATTTTTGAATCAACAGAATTGGTTGGCGTATCTCCCAACGTAGGTGCTCAGGCGCAAAATACCTTTTCGTTTACTGTTCCGGCAAATGCTACACTTGGTGCAACGCGTATCAGACTTCGTTCATCCGATACCTCACCCATTCCTTCAACAAACCAGCCTTGTTCTGCCACTAATTCGGGTTTTGGAGAGACGGAAGATTATATCATTAACATTACCGGAGCAGTTACCGGACTTTCCTATGTATGGAAATTGGGAGCAAATACGTTGGGGACTTCAAACCCTTTAAATTATTCTCCTGTTGATACAGGTGCGTATATGTACGTAGTAACAGCAACAGATCAGAATGGATGCACAATTTCTTCTTCGGTTTCTCAGAATGTTCTGAATGCCGGTGAGCTGAATATTTTAGCATCTGCATTAAAGGTTTGTTCAGGAGGTAGTATTACTTTATCAGCCCAAACGAATATTTCATCAATTGCTTATAATTGGTTTTGTCTGTCTCCATTCGGCGGATTGCCGGTAAATGTAGCAGTAGGATCCATAAACGTAACACCTACGGCTACTAATACAACCTCTTATACTTATTCAGTAGTTGTTACAAATCTTACCACCGGATGTACCGTATCTGCAGACCAAAGTATAGACGTTAGTCCTAGCCTTCAGGCTATTTCAACAGAACTTTTTCCGGATGAATGCAGGTCCGGTCAGAATACTGTAGCCGTTTCTGCTACAGGCGGGTTTCCGCCGTATACAGGAATAGATACTTTTTATCTTGATGGAGGCACCCATATCTATAATGTAACTGACATCGCCGGCTGCCAAGACACAACATTGATTTCTTTAATCGGTGAATTGTTTTTTCAAATGCCGGATACAATTAATATTTGTACAGGAGGTGTTACCTCATTTAGCCCATCGCAATATATTGTTGGGGGTAAAGCACCATTCACTATTACGGGAGATTCAACAAATCTTAATGCCGGTTTCTATTCATATTTTCTCAACGATGCAGAAGGCTGCACCCGGATTGCCAATACATATGTTAAGTTTATCAATTGTATTTTGCCCCCTGTTCCTGTAGTTGATTCAGGAAAAGTGGACGCGCCGAATGGTTCTGAACTTACCCAGATTTATATTAACCCGGATTCAGTTATTGATTCTACTGCCCATTTTCAGGTAGCCCTCGGTTATGTATTGCTGGAGACCTGCGCAAATGTTGGCAAGTACGACAGTTTAAAAGCATTAATACAATCACCTGCATACGGCATGATTAATTTATTTGATAATGGAGATACCACATTGTTCATTACCGGATTGTTTCCCGTTGCAAATATTCCTTTATTAAACAACCTTCCAACGCTTGTTAATTTTACGCGTCCTTATTATGGGCCTATTAAAAGTTCCCTGGAAAACGGGCTTGCTTATTCTTTGGGGGATTCTGCTCTCTACGGTGGCAGTGCAAGAAATTCTTTTAATGTTGATGGAGAAGATGTAAAAGTTGGTGTAATTTCAGATAGTTATAATTCCATACCCGGAAATTATGCCCAGATAGATGTGAATAACGGCGATCTGCCCGGAATAGGAAATCCTTACAATACAGAGTCCGTGGAGGTTCTTAGAGAATTTCCTTACGGTGTCCGTACAGACGAAGGCAGAGCCATGTTACAAATCGTACACGATATGGCTCCTAAAGCAACACTTTCTTTTCGTACCGGATTTGAAAGCGCAGGAGATTTTGCTCAGGGAATTCTTGAACTTCAACAGGCCGGTTGTGATTTAATTATTGACGACGTTACTTTTATCACTGAGCCGTTTTATAAAGATGGAGTCGTTGCTAAAGCAGTAAATTTTGCGAAGAATAATGGCGTTCCTTATTTCTCTGCCGCAGGAAATTTTGGAGATAAAACGTATGAAGGTATTTATACTCCAATGACTCCTCCTGTCGGATTCACAGGAATGGCGCACAATTTTGGAAGTAATGATAATGCACAAAACGTATCTTTAAAATCCGGAATATATACCGTTGTTTTGCAGTGGGAAGATAAAGTCTATTCACTGGGACAGTTGCCCGGTGCAGAAAAGGATTTGGATATTTACCTGTTGGATAATGCCGGTCATA
>JAYURB010000105.1:0-4515 GCA_043756425.1 Bacteroidota bacterium | reverse complement strand
CACCATATTGGTTACATCCGCTTCCACAAAAGAAGTCACATGCGGAGAAGTATGTTTTGACATCACCATATGATCAGCGATTAACTTTCTCATACGATCCATTTCTATAATTTCAACCTGACCGCCTACAGAAGAATAGGATATTGGTGCCTGAATTGTTTTTGTTTCTTCTTTAGCTTGATAAATCGGGGTTTCGACTTTAACAATTTCCTGAGGTTGTACCTGAATATGGTTCAACAAATCCTGTTTGGTTAGTCTGTTACCGGAACCGCTTCCTTTAATATTATCAAGCTGTTGTAAACTTATGCCCTTGTCTTTAGCAATATTCCTTACCAACGGAGAATAAAATCTACCGGATGATGCCTTTTGAATTTCAGGTTGAATTGTCTCTGAAACAGTTTTGTTGGAAGAACCGTTGCTGCTTACAAGTACTTTCTCACGTGTTTCATTAACCGGTTCGGGCTTTGGTTTTTCGGTAAAAGTTGTTTCTTTTTCAGATGAAATCATTGCTATGGTTTCTCCAACTTTTACAACTTGTCCTTCGGCAAAAAGACATTTCGATAAAATTCCTGTAGCAGGGGAGGGTACTTCTGAATCAACCTTATCTGTTGCAATTTCTAAAATAGGCTCATCAGCTTCAACAGTGTCTCCTTCCTTCTTAAGCCATTTTAAGATTGTCGCTTCAGCTACACTTTCTCCCATTTTGGGCATGATCAACTTTATCATTCAGTTTATTGTTATTTTAATATAAATAGTGAACGTACAAATTTAAAAATAATAACAGTCTTTAAACAGGCTTTCTATCCAAATTTCGCCAACCTTTTCGAATAATATTTAAATCTGTATAAATACGGTAATCCTTAGCATATAATGAGTTAAGTCTGTTAATGGTTAAATCATCACTAATTCTTGCATCCAGCCTGTCTAAAGGATTTAAAACACCGTTTTTGATAAAGGGAAGTTTAGCTGTTTTACCGGCATATCCAACCCAAGATAAATTACCGGTCAATACCCGGAAAATGTTTCTGGCAAACTCACTTATTTTCTTATGCGTAAACAATCCTACCGGCAAAACGGCAAGAAAAAACATACTCAAAACTATATCGATGAATCGTTTATTTCTTCTGTTAATTCTGTTGTTTATGCTATTGATGTCAATAATATATAGTTCACCCGGGTTTTCAACACTGCTGCTCCCAATAATAAAAAGGCTTTCCGGAGGTGCAATTTTAAATTCAATATTTATACCTGAAGTTTCAGACATAAAATTTATAATTTCCTGTGAAGTAACGTCTTTACCACAGAAAATAATTTCATCGATTGTATACACCTCCACCAGTTCTCTTAATCGCTCTGCCTTGCCTAAAAAATACTTAGAATATTCCGGACCAGAATTAGAAAATTTTTCGGATGTACCGGGAAGCACAAAACCAATAAAATTATGTGTTGTCTCCGATAACTTCAAAAGTGAAAGCACCCGGGTTCCTTCTTCTTCATTGCCTACAATTAACAAACGTTTTCGAATGGCATCGGCAAGTGAAAATTTTTGTGAGAACAAACTTATTATAAAACGCAATGCAATTATGGATGCGCTAGCCCAAAAAGCCCCTAACAAAATAAGTGCTCTGGAAAATCTAAGTCCTTCTGGTAAAAGTGCATAAATAACTAAAATAAGAAGTGTTCCCGAAAAAACTCCACGAATTATACGTGAAGGCTTAATTGGTTGGTCGTATCCACCACTGAAATAGATAGAAAATACCCATACAAAACAATATAATGGAACAACAATCTTTAAATATTCATCCGGATACCGAATTGAAAAATTCGAACTCCAGTAATTTTTCATAAAATAAATGCCGGCAAATACCACAATAAAATCAAGCAATGGTAAAATAATATGCTTAATAAATCTTGATACCAAAGCAGTAAAAGCCCGAATATAAATTGCTATGCGAATAAAGAATGAAAATAGGGAAGCATTGGATTTTGAAAAATGTTTTTTAGCAAAAATGATCATGGCATTATAAAAAACAAAAACATAATTTACACTGCTTTTTTTTGTACTCTCTCCCTTATAGTGTATAATTCTTGTTTCTGGAAAATAATAATTTTTGGCTCCGGCTTTGAGTATCCTAAAGGAGAGATCAATGTCCTCCCCATACATAAAAAAGTCTTCGTCAAGCAAACCGATCTTCTCAAGTACAGACTTTCTTAAAAGCATAAAAGCTCCTGCCAATATATCTACTTCATGAATTTTAGAATCGTCAAGATATCCCAAATGATATCTTCCAAAGGTTTTTGATTTAGGAAAAAGTGCTGAAAGCCCGAATATTTTGTAGAAGGCAACATCGTAGGTGGGTAAACCTCGTTTGGATTCGGGAAGAAATTTTCCACTCCCATCAATCATCTTAACACCTAAACCGCCGGCTTCAGGATGTGAATCCATAAATTGGATTACCTTAGAAAATGTATCTTCCTCAACAACGGTATCAGGATTGAGTAATAGAATGTATTCACCGTTCGCTTGTCTGATTGCCTGATTATTCGCTTTTGAAAATCCTTTATTGTCTGTATTAGCTATTATCTTTACCGTTGAAAATTTCTGCTGAACCATTTCAACAGATCCATCCACAGAGTTATTATCAACAACCCAAACCTCACCCTCGAGTTTACCAAATGCTTTCTGTACAGAATGTAAACATTGTTCCAGAAAATATTTGACGTTATAGTTAACAATTATTACGGAAAGCTTCATACTGAAAGGTTCATAAATTTATTCTCCATAAAAATGAAATGCAGGTTACAGGTAAAAATTATTAATCCGGAAAGAAAATTATTTCGCAATAGCATTTTCATATGGAACCCTGTTCAATATTGATCTTCCAAGTGTAACTTCATCGGCATATTCCAGTTCATCTCCTACAGATACTCCACGCGCTATGATGGAAAAGCGAAATCCTGAAAATCCTGATTGGTGAATTTTTTTAAAAATATAATAGGCTGTAGTATCTCCCTCCATTGTTGCACTCAAGGCCATAATAATTTCCTGGGCAGGGCTATTATTCAAGCGATTTATTAAGGATTGAATTTCAAGGTCTGCAGGACCAATGCCATCCATTGGGGAAATAATTCCACCTAAAACATGGTATTTACCTCTGAATTGATTGGTGTTTTCAATTGCTATTATATCACGAACATCTTCCACAACACAAATTACCGTGTCATCTCGTCTGGAATCGGAACAAATACTGCATATCTCCTGGTCAGAAATATTCTTGCAAATTCGGCAGTAAACAACCTCTTCCCGAAGTCGAAGTATAGCCTGACCTAATCGCTCTGCATCACCCGCAGGAACCTTTAACAAATGTAATACAAGTCTCAAAGCCGATCTTTTACCGATGCCGGGCATTCGACTGAATTCCTGTACTGCTGAATCCAGTATTTTTGATGAAAAACTACTCAAAGTGCTGTGTTAATAAATATGATGTCTATTCCTAAAATATGAGGGCTAAATTACTTACTTCGGTTCTTATTCACAACCTCTTTCATGTCTCCAACAATTATTCTTTCATGTGTAATCGCTTATTCGGCCCTATTATTTTATGTCGTCTGGCGAACAAGTAAAAATGCTGACAATGAATCCTATTTTATAGGAAATAAGTCTTCGAAATGGTACCTGGTTGCCTATGGAATGATTGGTGCTTCTTTATCTGGTGTTACCTTTATGTCTGTTCCCGGACTTGTAAGTACCTCTCATTTCACCTATATGATGGTTGTTTTTGGATACCTTTTCGGGTATGCCATAATTGCTGCCGTACTACTTCCGACATATTACAGGATGAATCTGACCTCCATCTATGCTTATCTTGAAAAAAGGCTTGGATTCTGGAGCCATAAAACCGGAGCCTTTTATTTTCTTCTTTCCAGAACAATTGGAGCATCTTTCAGGCTATATATCGTTGTTAACGTATTACAGACCTTTATTTTTGATGGATGGCATTTCCCATTTTGGGGTACGGTTGCCATATTTATTATGCTAATTATGCTTTACACATACAAGGGTGGGGTGAAGACAATCGTCTGGACCGACACCCTTCAAACCTCCTTTATGTTATTGGCGGTCGTTTTAGCAGTTTATCTGATCATTCAACAAACAGGATTATCGTTAGGTGGACTTTTTTCCAATATTACTGAAAAGGGATATACCCATTTGATAAATTATGACTGGAAATCTAAGTCCTTTTTCCTGAAACAATTCTTTGGCGGTATGTTTATTGCAATTGCCATGACCGGTTTAGACCAGGAGATGATGCAGAAAAATATCAGCGTTAAAACGCTGAAAGATTCCCAGAAAAACATGATTACTTTCAGTATAATCCTAGTTTTTATAAACCTTCTTTTTCTATTTCTGGGGGCTTTATTATATGTTTTTGCTTCTGTAAAAGGCATTGCAATTCCTACCCGCAGTACTGATGATTTATTCCCTGTCATTGCTCTTAATAATCTGGGAATGGC
>JAYURB010000104.1:0-11365 GCA_043756425.1 Bacteroidota bacterium | reverse complement strand
GAGAATGTAAATTTTGTGAATGATGATCATGCATCGGGCCGACCCAAGATTGGCTTACTTTATGAGCTTTATGCAAAGCGCTGCTTCAAGGCTTCAGGAATGGATTTTGACGACTTACTATTTAATATGTACATCCTGCTTACCCGTTTTCCGGATGAACTTCATAAGTATCAGCATAAATTCAGGTATGTTTTAGTAGACGAGTTTCAGGATACTAATTATGCTCAATATACCATACTCAAAAAACTGGCTGCCGTTCACGAAAACATTTGTGTTGTTGGAGATGATGCACAATCCATCTATGCTTTTCGCGGGGCTAACATACAAAACATCCTTTCTTTCAAACGGGACTATCCGGACCTGCATGTATTTAAGCTCGAGCAAAATTACAGATCTACCAAGAATATAGTTAAAGCAGCGAATGGCCTGATAGAAAAAAATAAAAATCAAATTAAGAAAGAAATTTGGACAGAGAATGATTTGGGCGAGAAAATACAATTAATGCGCGCGCTTAGTGATAATGAAGAAGGCGTCATGGTTGCCAATTCGATTTTTGAAACAAAGGTCAACCACCAATGGCATAATAAAAATTTTGCCATACTCTACCGCACGAATGCGCAATCGCGTTCCATGGAAGAAGCTCTTCGTAAAATGAATATTCCGTACCGCATATACGGAGGACTTTCATTTTATAAAAGAAAAGAAATAAAAGATCTTCTTGCTTATTTCAGACTTGTTATTAATCCTAACGACGAAGAAGCATTGAAGCGCATTATCAATTTTCCGGCTAGGGGAATTGGTAAAACGACTATTGAAAAACTTATTGTTGTTTCTTCGGAAAACGATTGTCCTTTATGGCAGCTAATTGAAGATCCGAAAGCCAATCCCTGTGGTTTTAATGCGGGAACTCATGTGCGCATCAATGAGTTTGTAACGATGATTAAAAGTTTTATCGTCAAACTTAAAACCGATAACGCTTTTGACTGTGCCAATCTTATTGCAGCCTCTTCCGGACTTTTGCGTGAGTTGTATCAGGATAAAACGCCGGAAGGTTTAAGCAGGTATGAAAACCTACAGGAATTGTTAAATGGTATAAAAGAATTTGTGGAAGTCGGTCGCTCCATTACTCCGCGTGGTGATGAAGAATTTTATGAAGAGGGAACAGTTCGCACTCTGGAAATGTTTATGCAAGACATTGCTTTGTTAACCGATGCTGATGATGAAGATGAAAAAAACGATGATAAAGTTTCGTTGATGACTATTCATGCTGCCAAGGGACTGGAATTTCCCGCCGTCTATGTTGTAGGACTTGAAGAGAATCTTTTTCCTTCACAACTTTCTATGAATTCACGCGAGGATCTAGAAGAAGAACGCAGATTGTTTTATGTTGCCATAACACGAGCTGAGAAAAAGTTAACAATCAGTTATGCCAATTCGCGTTACCGCTGGGGTAATTTAATTAATTGTGAGCCTTCCCGTTTTTTAGATGAACTTGATCCCGAATTTATCGAAGAATCAGGTATTCGAAGAAGCAGAAACGATTCCTTTTTTGAAGACCAAAGTCATGATCGATGGGATAAACCTCAAACAGCTCCATCATTGAATAAGGTCTTTAAAAAAACACAGGCTCCGAAAAACATGAAGCGTGTAACATCAACCGAAGTTAAGAGTTTTGAAGGAAGTGACACCAGCGGAATTCAAGCCGGTATGGAAGTAGAACATGCACGTTTTGGCAATGGCAAAGTGCTAATTGTTGAGGGAAATGCCGGTGATTTAAAAGCAACTGTTTTTTTTCAGGGTTTTGGAAACAAGCAATTGCTGCTTAAATATGCCAAACTCAGGATAATTGGATAATATCAGGTAAAAAACTATATTTGCCTTTGATTTCGAATTTACTTACTGTTGAGCGTATTTTTTGACAAATTTATTTGTCGGGCTCAAACCACAAATCTTACATGACTTTAAAAGCTAATAAACCAAAGCCTGAACTAAAAAATCTGGCTATTGTAGAAAACCTCGAGTATAATACACAAAGAGGAAAATTACTTATTTCCGAATACGGAAGAAACGTTCAGAAAATGGTTGAGATGGCTTTAGCCATGGACGATCGTGAGAAAAGAACAAAAGCAGCACACAACATTGTGAATGTAATGGCGCTTTTAAATCCTCAAGTTAGAGAAATTGCTGATTTCAAGCAGAAGCTTTGGGATCATCTTTTTATTATTTCTGATTTTAAAATTGATGTCGACAGTCCGTATCCTGTTCCTGAAAAATCAAAATACAACGAACGCCCCAAGCCTTTGGCATACCCTACGAGTAACATAAGGTATAAATATTACGGCAAAGTAATGGAAGATATGATACGTAAGATTGCTGATTTACCGGATGGGCCCACTAAAGATCAAATTGTACATAATCTCGCTAACTTTATGAAAATGTCATATCTGACATGGAATAAAGATTCTGTTGATGATTCAACAATTGTTAATCACCTCAATGAATTGTCCGTAGGCAAATTAAAGTTACACGAATCCGCTACTCTTAATCAAACGGCAGAAATTCTTGCCATGAACAAAGAAATGATGCAGCGTGAAAATGCACTACGCAAGGGACGTTCCAATATTAAGAATAAGCGACGCAAAAAATAAATTCAATGACAGCACAAAAAAGCTTTCGATATTCTCAGGAGGCAGAGCCGCATAAGCTTCGCACAAAACAAATGCTGGCGAGCAATCCTAAAATCAGGAACCTAATAGGAAAAAATCCTTTTACTATTATTCCTCTGCTCGGACTCGTAGTTGGAATGGTAGTTATATCATGGTTTTTAAAGGATAGTCCGTGGTGGGTAGTTTTTGTTGTTGCATATGGTGTAGGCGCTTTTTTCAATCATGCCCTGTTCGTTATGATTCATGAGTGTTCCCATAATCTTCTCTTTAAAGGCAAGGTTTTAAATTACCTTGCTTCCATTATTGCTAACCTTCCGCATGTATTGCCCAGTGCAGTTTCTTTCACGAGGTATCACAGAATGCATCACGTACACCAGGGCAATCACGAACTTGATGCTGACCTTCCTGATTTCTGGGAAGCAAGGGTGTTTGGAAATAATTTTTTCAGCAAAGCACTCTGGTTGCTTTTTTTTCCTGTATTTCAGGTGCGTCGGACATTTCGTTTGAAAAATATTAAGCCCGTTGATGGCTGGATCGTTTTTAACTGGGTAGCACAGCTGGTATTTGATATTTGTATTTGGGTTTTTATCGGCCCGAAAGCACTTATGTTTATGCTTATCAGTTTCTTCTTTTCCGTTGGCTTGCATCCCCTGGGTGCCCGTTGGATACAGGAGCATTTTCTGGTAATGGATGAAACGCAGGAAACGTACAGTTACTACGGTCCCTTAAATGCTTTAGCTTTCAATGTTGGATATCATAATGAGCATCATGATTTCCCTTCAATTCCATGGAACAAGCTGCCCCAATTGAAAAACGAAGCTCCGCAATTTTATACAACTCTAAAATCGCATCAATCGTGGACAAAATTGTTTTTCCGTTTCCTGTTTGATAATAATATAACACTTCATTCAAGAGTTCTTCGTGATGAAAAAGCGAAAGAGAAGTCTATTCGCGCTGAGGACCAGCCGGTACAATATTTTTAATTCATTCCGGTAGGAATAATTTAAATTTTTCTGTTTTACCATTTTTATACGTTGTAATTTTAAAGTATAATCCTTTTGGTAAAGAAGTAGATTCCCTGTTGTTTTTATTTTGAAAAATTAATCTTCCCTCCAAATCAAATAACTGAATTAATTCAGTTTCATCACGATTGTTGGCTATGTCATTAAAATCTTTTGTTGTTTTATAAAGATTATGATCCTTTAACATACTGTAGGGTCCCCAAATCATTCCAGACAAAATATTTCCCTGCTTATTATAAATAGTGAAGTGATTATTCATGTATGCCTGGCATTGACAATTTGTGCAAACGTATGCAGGATCATTGAATTTGTCGAGAAATTTTTTCTCTACAGAATACATATTTCCGGAAGGGCTGGTTAATCCATCTAGGTAATCCCCAAGAAAATTATTAGGCGATGCTATGGAATTGCAAAAGTTATAAGAAGGACTTTCCGCACTCAGTTCAATAAAAAAGCGTGTACCTACTTTTGAAAATGGATCGGTTAAAAAATGCATGGTTTTGCAGCTCATGTCAAAGATGCCGTCGCCGGCATTTGTAAATGCAGGAACCATAAGTCTGTCAACAATAGGATCTATCTCAGTTATCTGGTCAATGGCTGTCCAGCCCTGTAGATTAAACATTTCCGTAGGAAGAAATTCAGCATCAATAGCGCCTGTACAATTGTATTGACATTTCAAAACCTTAAGCAGGTATAATATATCTTTGAAATGATTGAATTCATTTATCATATCAAGCATAGAGTTTGTGTGCAGCCAGTACGGGTATTTAACATAAAGCACATCAAAAGCGGTTTCACACGAGGACCCGGGTGCATAATTGTCAGTCTTTTTTCCAAAGCGCGCTGCGCGAATGAAGAATTTACATAATTCAGATCGTATGAAATTCGATTGACTTTTCTGGTCATTTGTAATTTCTTCTGCTTTTTTTATGGAATGCATGACGTCCACAGGATAACATTCTTTTCCAAAGAGTTCCCATATATGCAGATAGCTTGTATTTTGAAAAAAGTTTTCACTGCTGCCCTCTATTCCAATTTTTATTCCCGGTACAGATGCTCTCAAAGCACGCATTAAACTTCTTAAAGCATTTTCAAGGATGGGGTCACCAAAGACGTTTGCATTTTCAAGATCGCAGAAAATAATGTATCCGATTGAATTATTCGAAATATAATTTCTCAACTCCTGTTCGAGACCCAATGTATTGCCATTGGCAATGTCTGTAATAATGTCTTTCGAACAGTCTAAATACATTCCTCTAACAAATGGATAACCGGGGTTAGTTGGCGGAGGCTGGCTTTGATGTGATTGAATGTATTGGGCTTTTGATTCAAGTTGGATTATAGCCGTAAGGCTGGTAATTAGGGCAATAAAATATTTATTCATCGTTATAGAATTTTCGTGTAAATTTCACACCTTGTAATCGAATTTCAAACCACGGAAAGCAGGTGATTTTATTAAACCCTATTTTGAAAACCGCACAAATGATGATTTTGTTCAAAATTTTCGAAGGAATGGACAAAAAAAATCTCAGTTATATTTTTCCTTCGTTCAGATTTAATTAATAATACACGTTATACGAAAATGGTATGAATAACAGTTTTGAAGTTACCGGCGGACAAGAATTAAAAGGAGAAATCATTCCACAAGGCGCCAAGAATGAGGCGTTGCAGATTATATGCGCCACTTTGTTGACACCTGAAAAGGTTGTCATCAGAAATATCCCCGACATTAGGGACGTCAATAAGCTTATTGAATTACTCCAGCATTTAGGAGTAAAGGTAGAGCAGACCGGTGTTTTAAAAGGAGAATTTACTTTTCAGGCAAACGATATTAAGCTTGACTATATCGATACTCCTGATTTCAAGAAGCAAGCGTCTGCATTGCGCGGTTCCATTATGATTGTAGGGCCGCTGCTTGCACGTTTCGGAAGAGCACGTATTCCTAAGCCGGGCGGAGATAAGATTGGACGCAGGAGACTGGATACTCACTTTATTGGCTTCCAAAGTCTGGGTGCCACTTTTGATTTCAATGATCAGGATAATTTTTACACTGTATCCGCCAAAAAACTTAAGGGTTGTTATATGCTTCTGGACGAAGCTTCCGTTACAGGAACTGCAAATATTGTAATGGCTGCTGCACTGGCAGATGGAACAACTACGATTTACAATGCTGCCTGCGAACCATATCTTCAACAGCTTTGCCACATGCTTAATAGGATGGGCGCAAAAATTTCCGGCATTAGCTCCAACCTGCTAACAATAGAAGGAGTTGCTTCTTTAAAAGGGACAACTCATAAACTATTACCCGATATGATTGAAATTGGTTCTTTCATCGGACTTGCAGCCATGACAAAATCCGAAATCACAATTAAGGAAGTCGGTTACGAACATTTGGGAATAATCCCCGATGTATTTAAACGATTAGGAATAAAAATGGAACGTATTGGAGAAGATCTTTTGATTCCCAAACAGGAAAATTATGAAATCGAATCTTTTATCGATGGTTCTATTTTGACTGTAGCCGATGCCATATGGCCGGGATTTACACCGGATCTCTTAAGTGTTATTTTAGTTACAGCAACACAAGCGAATGGCACTGTTCTCATTCACCAGAAAATGTTTGAGAGCAGATTATTTTTCGTCGATAAACTGATTGACATGGGAGCACAAATTATTCTATGCGATCCGCACCGGGCAACCGTAATCGGACTAAACCGCAAATTCCCATTGCGTGCTATACAAATGACATCTCCTGATATCCGTGCCGGTGTAGCTTTGTTGATAGCCGCACTTTCCGCCAAAGGAAAAAGTGTGATTCACAATATTGAGCAGATTGACAGAGGCTATCAGCGTATTGATGAGCGGTTGAATGCTATTGGAGCGAAGATTACCAGAGTTTGACTTTTAATATTTTTTTGAAAATCAAGATTTGCACCTCAAACTTTTGAAAGTGAAGATATAAAATCACTTTTTTCCCAATTCATATTTTAAACTAGATTTTCGAAAATAAACCTGAAATTTGAAAATTCCTTTTGTTTACTTTATGGAACAGAATATCCTGCAATTCAGTGTACCTTTGTTTTATGTCGGGAACAGGAATACTTAAGAATTTATTGAAAAATTTTCCATACACACCAACTGCAGACCAGGAGCGGTTGATGAGAGACATAAGTGATTTCATCAACGATCCTACTCCCAAAAAATGTTTTGTTTTGAGAGGGTATGCAGGAACGGGTAAAACATCATTCATAAAATCCCTCGTTAAAACACTGCCTGAGGCAGGTTATAATTTCACATTGCTTGCTCCAACCGGAAGAGCAGCAAAAGTCATTACCGATTATACTTCTGTGCAGGCTTATACCATTCATAAAACTATTTACGATATTATCCCTTCCAAAGAGGGAAATCTCGATGTAAAACTTTCTCAAAATAAAACCGAGCGTAAAATTTATATAGTTGACGAGGCTTCCATGATATCTTCCGGAGACGACAGAAGTCTTTTGAAAGGAAGGAACCTGCTGGAAGATTTATTCAAACACGTATATGAAACAAAAGGTTGCTGCATCATTTTCATAGGTGATACAGCGCAGCTTCCACCGGTTGGCGAATCATTAAGCAGTGCATTGGATGGAGTTTTTTTAGAAAACCGCTTCGATGTTAAAGTGTTTAGTGTCGAATTAAAGGAGGTAGTCAGACAGGCAACAGATTCAGGTATTTTGATGAATGCAACTTCTTTGCGAATTCTCATTGGAAAATCTGCAAGGGAACCGGTTCTTAAATCAATTGGCTTTGGTGACGTTTTTCAACTGAATGGCCAGGATATCAATGAAAGCCTTGAAGAGCGATATTCAGGAAGTAATTCAGACGATACATTGATCGTTTGTCGCTCCAACAAGCAGGCTAACCGTTACAACTCTTTTATCCGAAGCAGACTACTGGGCTATGAAGAAGCTATAACATCAGGCGACAGACTCATGGTTGTTAAAAATAATTACTATTGGCTTCAAAATGATTCAGCCACCGCTTTTATAGCCAATGGCGACGTTATTAAGATTAAGAAAGTCCTTGGGACAGAGAAGAAATTTGGATTTACTTTCATAGAGGCCATAATAAACCTGCAGGATTATCCCGGAGAAGGTGATTTGGAAGTCAAATTGCTGGTCGATACCATTACTTCAGAATCACCCTCCCTGACTCAGGAAGAGCAAAAGAAACTTTTTTCTGAGGTATATGAAAGCTATGGAAAGAAAACAAAAGCTGGGGAAAAATTGAGAAAGACCTACTGCGATCCCTATTTCAATGCACTTCAGGTGAAATTTAGTTATGCAGTTACGTGTCATAAAGCACAGGGCGGACAATGGCCGGTAGTATTTGTAGATGCGGGTTTTATGAATGAAGAAATGTACAATACAGAATATTTACGATGGTTATATACAGCAGTAACGAGGGCAACAGAAAAGATACTTTTCGTAAATTTTGAAGATAAATTCTTTAAAAAGTAATTAAAAACCTTATTCCGTTTAGATAATTGCTTCGAAAGCCTTCAGGTTAATTTAAGTTTTAAAAACTGATTTTATCGGAATTTCGTAAGCATAACTTCATAATTTCCACATTTAAGACCAAAAACAATTCTTATATTTGTAGTTCAGGCAAGATCTTTGTTCACTTGCCTGAAATTATATAAACCCATATGAAAAAAATAATTCTATTATTAGTAGTTTTCTCCGGTTTAACCGGAATACGAGCTCAGACAACAGCTCCGGCGGCTATAGAAATTCCAATTGGTATTAATATTGGAAACCGTGCACCTGAAATTTCCCAGCCCAATCCTTATGGTAAAATATTATCATTATCTTCTTTACGTGGAAGGGTTGTTTTAATAGATTTCTGGGCTTCTTGGTGTGGTCCTTGTCGACTTGAAAACCCCAATGTCGTTTCTGCTTATAATAAATACAAGCAAACAAAATTTACAAACTCTACCGGCTTTGAAATTTTTAGCGTTTCTCTTGATAAAGAAAAGGAAAAATGGATGGGAGCCATTAAACAAGACGGCTTAATGTGGCCTAATCATGTTAGCGACCTGAAATACTGGTATTCCGAGCCTGCTAAAACCTATAAAGTTCAAGGTATTCCAACAAACTGGCTTATTGATGAAAATGGAATAATCATTGCAAAAAATCTTAGAGGTGCTACTTTAGAAGAAGCATTAGAAAATTTGAAGGCTAAATAATACTTATGTATTTTTGCATTCTGAAAAAAACAGAAGAATCAACTGATTCTTCTGTTTTTTGCTTTATATACTGTCACTTTGACCATTAAAAACTATTGGCAAAGTACTTGAATTACTAGAAAAAAAGGAAAATAAGCGTTTTTTTAATAAAAATCGACCCATGAAAAGAAAAGAGGATTTAAATACTGACATTAATAACAATCTTACTCCTGAAGATTCAGAAACTGTTCATGAATCTTTACCGGATGCATCAATTGAGCTTACTGATCAGATAGCTAAACTTGAAGGAGAATTGACGGAGAGTACGGATAAGTATCTCCGTATGTATTCTGAATTTGAAAACTACAAAAAAAGGGTATCCAAAGAACGTCTTGATATGGCACGATTTGCAGGATCGGATATGCTGTTATCATTTCTGCCTGTCATTGATGATTTAGAAAGAGCTGCAAAATCGATGGAGGATTCTAAAGATTCCAATGCGGCGAAAGATGGATTGAAACTGATTTATTCAAAAATAAAATCCATTGCTGAATCAAAAGGATTAAAAGAAATGGTTTCGGTAAACAATCCATTTGATCCGGAATTACATGATGCTATTGCCAATACAAAAGCATTAACAGACGATATGAAAGGAAAAGTTGTTGAAGAAATTGAAAAGGGATATTTCTTTAATGATAAAGTTATCAGACATGCAAAAGTGATTGTAGGAAACTAAAATTAATAATTGCTTCCCACACGTTTTAATATTTTATTTCTCAAAGAATCATTTTCATCAAATCAATATTACAATTAAATGTCAAAAAGAGATTACTACGAAATTTTAGGTGTTGACAAGAACGCCGGCGAGCCTGAAATAAAAAAGGCTTACCGTCAGATGGCGATAAAATACCATCCGGATAAAAACCACGGTAATAAAGAAGCGGAAGAAAAATTCAAGGAAGCAGCCGAAGCATATGACGTTTTAAGTAATTCAGAAAAACGCAAACGTTACGATCAGTTTGGCCATAAGGGTATGAATGGGGCAGGAGGAGGACCGGGCGGAATGAATATGGAGGATATCTTCTCTCATTTCGGAGATATTTTCGGAGAGGGAAGCCCTTTTGAAAGTTTTTTCGGTGGTGGATCTCAAAGAGCTGGTCGTCGTGTTAATCGAGGTACTAACCTTCGCATTAAACTCACACTAACCCTGGATGAAATTGCCCATGGGGTTGAGAAAAAAATCAAGGTCAATAAATTTATTACCTGCGAAAGCTGCAAAGGAACCGGTGCTCAGGATGCAGGGGCTTTTCATAAATGTAATACCTGCAATGGTTCAGGCCAGGTGCACAGGGTTACCAGTACTTTTATTGGTCAAATGCGCACAACAAGTACTTGTCCGGCCTGCAGCGGTGAAGGACAGGTAATAGCTGATAAATGTAAAGCTTGTCACAGCAGCGGCGTACAAAGAGGTGAAGAAAGTATAAGCGTGAATATACCCGCCGGTGTTGGCGAAGGCATGCAATTAACCATGAGCGGAAAAGGAAATGCTGCTGAACGAGGAGGTATACCCGGTGATTTGTTAATAGTTATCGAAGAAGAAAAGCATCCGCATTTTCAGCGTGATGGAAATAATCTTCTTTACGATCTGTATTTGAATTTTGCAGATGCAGCCATGGGGATTACTACGGAAATTCCTACACTGGAGGGTAAAGCAAAAATTAAAATTGATCCCGGAACACAAGGAGGAAAAGTATTGCGTTTAAAAGGGAAAGGCTTGCCTGCTTTGAATAGTTATGTTAAGGGAGATATTTTAGTTAATCTGAATGTCTGGACACCGCAGCATTTATCTACAGAAGAAAAAAAGATTCTGGAAAAGCTAAGGGATTCACCAAACTTCAAGCCCAATCCAGGCAAAGGTGACAAGAGTTTTTACGACAGGATGAAAGAGTTTTTTCAAGCCTGATGATTCAAAATTTTACCGTTTTTTTTATCCTTTTAAATTGGAAAAGCTGTGTTATTTTCTTTTAAGTTTTTTTTATTAAGTTTTTTCTAATAGATAAACTCGCAGACTAGCAATAAGTTAGGCATTATTTGATTATATTTGTTTTAAATGATCAGCCTGATTCCCTTTCGGGATAAAGGATTGGTCGGAGCAATAATCAATCAATTAAGTATAATTTAATTTCATGAGAAAAAAATACCTGTTAATTTTTTTATTTACATTTTATTTTACCGGTTTACTGAAAGCTTCAATTGTTTTAGAAGGAAAACGGGCAGATGAATTAGTAAAAGGCGCCGCAAAGATTTACCTGAACGATGAAAGTAATATTCCTTCATTTATTATTTTCCGGGAAGAGAATCAGCCAGTTTTTGATAGCCCGGATCTATGGTTAAAGCTTGCATTTGGCTTACCGGCAGAATTTTCATTGAACCTTATTTCCAGGGATGAAGACAAATTGGGTTTTGCT
>JAYURB010000103.1:0-11389 GCA_043756425.1 Bacteroidota bacterium | reverse complement strand
TCGATATAGTCGACAGTTTATTACAGTTGAACGCCTGG
The DNA here is from genome assembly GCA_043756425.1 of Bacteroidota bacterium. Taxonomy (GTDB): domain Bacteria; phylum Bacteroidota; class Bacteroidia; order AKYH767-A; family 2013-40CM-41-45; genus JADKIH01. The sequence goes on along the minus strand of JAYURB010000103.1, from coordinate 11,351 downwards.
CAACATTATGTACTTACATACGATGGTACTACGATGCAAATGTATAGAAACGGTGTTCTTTCAGGATCAATTGCTGCAAGCGGATCAATAACTAATGCCCTAGAGGATTTTTATATTGGCAATTCAGTTTACTCAATTACTAATTTCTATTTTAAAGGAAAGATTGATGAAGTAAGTTTGTGGAATAAAGCACTTTCTCCTAATGAAATTAATTGTATTTATAAGAGTGCAGTCGATCCTGTTTCTGCCGGACTTCAATTATATTATAAATTCAACCAGGGTGTAGCAAACGGAAACAATGCTTCTGTTGATTCATTGATTCCTCAGGCCGGTACAATAAAAGGAGCATTGAAAAACTTTGCATTGACAGGGGCTTTGTCAAACTGGGTTACAGGTGTTCAAAACTATACAAATACTTCAGCAACTATTTGTCCCGGACAGTCTGTAACTTTTGGAACTCAGACATTGACTATTCCGGGAATATACTATGAAAACTATACCGGGGCATCCGGTTGTGACTCCATTGTTAAAATGAATTTAACTCCGGCTCTTTCAACGAATGTTTTGCAATTCGGAAATTCTTTGGCTGCTTCTCAATCCAATGCAGTTTATCAATGGCTGGATTGTAACAATGGGTATAGTCCTATAAACGGAGAAGTGTCGCAAAATTTTGTACCTGCCCTCACCGGAGATTATGCTGTTGCAGTTACTTACAATTCATGTACGGATACTAGTATCTGCTATCCTGTAGTTATAGGTTATGCAGGAGTGCAGCATGCAACGGATGCTATTCGTATTTCCCCAAATCCCGCTTCCGATCAGCTTTTTATTTCAAATGTGAAAACTGCTACTTCACTTGAAATATTTTCTGTGACCGGACGAAAAATGTGGAGTGAAAAAATTAATTCAAATCAAAAAATTGATGTTTCTTTTTTGGCGAAGGGGGTGTATGTTATTAAAATGAAGGATGCTTATTCGCAGAAAACTTACCGTTTGATAAAAAATTAATTATCGCATCAAGGCAATTGAAAAAATCAACTGAATCAAGGTCAAAAGTGATACCCAATCCCCGCCGTAGCCATCCGCGGAGCAAAATCAAGCACCCCTGAAGCATAGGGCGAAGACTCATCAGTTTCAACGTTTACAAGATGGCTCTTGTTAATTACAAACATAACGGCGCCGTTAAAGCCCATTACCCAGCCTGATTCGCCGAGTCGCCAGTTCCAGCCGAAGGTGACGCCTAAAGCCTGGCAATATTCACCGTGAATTCTTTTTATGCCCAGGGTTTCCATAGCATATTGTGTTAACTCGGTTTTTTCCGTGCGGACAATCATTCCGGTTGCGCCAATAAATGCTTCTTTATTGCTGTGATATGGTAGTTCGAACATTGTGTATGGGTCGGAACCGTTGAAAGAAAATACAAGATTTGCCCGTGCAATTTCCAGTTGTGTTAAACCTACTCTATGCACACCATCAGCACCTTTCGATTTAAATTCCGGCCGCGCATACATTCCGGCTACCTGTAAATGAATAGCAGCACCGCGAAAACGAAAAAGGTCTGCCGATAGCTCTGCTTCACCAATGGCAGCGTAGTCGGTATTTACAGTATAGGAAACTAATTTTCCGATTTTTTCTTTTAAATGAGCCTCCATATCGTGGTTATTCGACATAGCACCTCCACGAAGTGTGAGTTTAAAAGGATTGCGATTGGGCAAAGAAACTTGTCCGTGCAGAATATTTTCATTCCCCAGAAGGAAAACAAATAAAAAGAAAAACAATAAAAGAAGTTGTCTGAGCGAATTATTTACCTGAAGAATCATGTTAATTTACGGGCCTTTGCAGGGAGGCGAAGATAAAAAAATTACTTTAGTTTTATCGAGCCGATGATAGTTTGTGATAACTTTTTAGAAATCGGAGATCAGATGAAGAAATTATATTTCTGATAATTTTCTTTCAACTTTTCCACTACTACAGCCACGGCCGGGCAAATCATGGAATTCGCAAAAGTGATGGGGAGTTTTTCCGCAATATTTCTCTGCTGTGTATGCGGATAATCCCTGCAGGCTCCCGGACGGGAATCGTACACAGAGCAATGTTTATCCTCACCAAGGAAAGGACAGGGCACTTTTTTAAATACAAAATCACCGTCTTCATCGGTTCGCAAATACTTTTCTGTAAAGTCCGTGTGACGAATATTTAATCTTTTTGAAAGTGTTTCTATATCACGGTTTTTTATTAAAGGGCTCGTAGTAGCACAGCAATTGGCACATTTAAGGCAGTCGATGTTTTCAAAAGCTTCATCGTGAAATCCGTTAGTGACTTCATCCAGATCTTTCGGTCGGGCATTTTTTAAACGATAAATAAAATTTTTATTTTCCTTTTTTTTGCTGATGGCAATATCAAGAAGTTTTTTGTATTCAGGTAAAATTGCGTGTGACATATCAGCTTTTTGGTTTGCCTGAACCGGGACTTCTCTTTTTAAAATTCCTCCTGAAATTTGTTTTTTTACCTGAATCAATTTTGGCTTCGGGCTTCCATTCAGGGCCGGGACCCATGCCTGAAGGTAATGGAAGCTTATCAATTTCTCTTTCTATCAGTGCTTCTATCTGTGCAAAACGTTTTTGGTCTTTTGGATTGATGAAGGTAATTGCTTCTCCTGTTGTTTCAGCGCGGGCTGTTCGACCGACCCTGTGTACATAATCTTCTGCATCACCGGGCACATCATAGTTCATTACAAGACCAATGTTTTCTATATCAATGCCGCGCGAAAGAATATCCGTGGCTACAAGAATTTTTGTAGAGCGGTTGCGAAAAGAAAGCAATACATTTTCTCTTTCTTCCTGTGAAAGATCGCTGTGAATGGCTTTTGCAGGAAGTCTTAACCGTAACAGATCACGCTCAAGATCTTTAACAGCAGCTTTTGTTGAAGCAAATATTAAAACAGTATTAGCTTTGTTATCGGAAATAATTCTTTTAAGTAATTCGGGTTTTTGAGTATCGTAAACGAGAAATGCTTTTTGAATAATACCTGCTGCAGGCTTGCTTATTGCAATGCTTAATTCAAAGGGATTGTGAAGAATCTTACGGGCAAGTTCGCGCATTTTAGGGGGCATCGTTGCACTGAAAAGCAGGCATTGTTTCTTCTTTGGAACAAAACTTATGATGCGCACAATGTCATCGTAAAAACCCATGTCGAGCATTTTATCCGCTTCATCTAAAATAAGAAAATCCAGCTGATCGAATTTCACATATCCCATATTCAAATGAGAGAGCAAACGGCCCGGTGTTGCAATAACGACAGAAGCGCCTTGCATCAATGCTTTCTTTTCACGTTCAAAAGTTATTCCGTCGCTGCCACCGTAAACGGCAATAGAACTGGCATGTGTAAAATATGCAAATCCCTGAAAAGCCTGGTCAATCTGTAAAGCAAGTTCGCGGGTTGGAGAAATAATTAAAGCACAAGTATGCGGAATATTATTTTCAGAGATTTTATTTAAAACAGGCAAAAGGTAAGCAGCTGTTTTTCCTGTTCCTGTCTGGGCACAAGCAATAACATCCTCTCCATTAAGTATGTGAGGAATAATTTGTTCTTGGATTGGAGTAGGATTTCTAAAGCCCATGGTATCCAAACCGTCAAGTAAAAGCCCTGAAAGGTTAAATTTTTCGAATGACAATTTTTTTATTTAGTTTGCAAAGATACCAAATCGTTGCCACATGTGAGATAAATTTGTTAATTAGCCGATTCTTATTGCTCTGGGGGAATATTTAGTCCCTACGGGACTATGTAGGAGGGGGGATAATTTTTATTACACATATCTAGCTCCTAACGGAGCATTTCAAAATCGAATAGTCGTCCGAGGAACAAAATATTTGCATAAAGAAAAACTCTATAAAATGAAAGGGTGTAATTTTATATTATCATTGTATATCATCTAACGTAACATTTCAAAATTGAATAGTCCCGTTAGGGACAAAATATTGGCAGGAAAATAATAATCCATCAAAACAAACCCCTTTAGGAGTTTAATATTATTAAGCATTAAATTGATAGGACGATCGGTGTAATTAATAATTTTTCTCCGGGCAAAAATGATTACCCAATTAGCTGATTAACCAATTTAAATATGACAACAGAAAAAAAACTTTTCCTCCTCGACGGCATGGCCCTCATCTACCGGGCATATTTTGCTTTCAGCAGTAATCACAGAATAACATCAAAAGGACAGAATACCTCTGCTATTTTCGGTTTTACCAATACGCTATTAGATGTATTGAAGAAGGAAAAGCCAACGCATATAGCAGTTGTTTTTGATACTGCTGCTCCTACGGCACGCCATGAAGAGTTTGCAGCATATAAAGCACATAGGGAAGAAATTCCTGAGGATCTTGCAAGTTCTATTCCTTTTGTATTTAAGATATGCGAAGGATTCAACATTCCAGTAATTACAAAAGATGGTTACGAAGCGGATGATATCATTGGCACATTTGCAAAAGAAGCTGAAAAGCAGGGATTCGAAACATATATGATGACGCCCGACAAAGATTTTGGCCAGCTTGTAAGCGATCATATTTTTATTTTTAAACCGGCTCGCGCAGGAGGAAGCTCGGAAGTGCTTGGTGTAAATGAAGTATGCAAACGATGGGAGATTGAAAACGTAGATCAGGTTAAGGACATTCTCGGTCTTATGGGCGATGCCTCCGATAATATTCCGGGGATTCCCGGTGTGGGTGAAAAGACAGCCATACAACTGATCAAACAATTTGGCTCCGTTGAAAAATTATTGGAAAATACGTCTGAACTAAAAGGTAAACTGAAAGAAAAAGTTGAGCTGAATAAAGATCTTGCAATTCAGTCGAAAAGACTTGCAACAATATTGCTCGATGTTCCTGTTGAATTTACTCCTGAAGCATTTAAGTTATCGGAGCCCAATAAAGAAGAGCTGAAAGAACTTTTTACAGAACTTGAATTTCGGCGTCTCGCTGATCAGTTGAATATTCCTATAGCCGCTCCGGCAAATGAAACGAAAGTGGCTACTGTTGTTGCAGCTCCTGCTTATCAACCTTCACTTTTTGATGAAGCAGACAATAAAAATTCCTCCCCTGCACCTTCTACTGTTGATGTTGCAGTAGAAGAAAACATGCCATCTTCGTTTAAAACAATCAAGGATGTTTCGCACAAGTATTATCTGACAGATACCGATGAAAAAATTTCTGACCTGGCCGAACTTTTAGCAAAGCAAAAATATTTCTGTTTCGATACGGAAACAACTTCACTGGATGTTTATACTGCAGAACTCGTCGGACTTTCATTCAGCATAAAGGAGCATGAAGCGTATTATGTACCTGTGCCACCGGCAAAAGAAGCTGCGCAAAAGATTGTAAATGTTTTTAAAGCTGTTTTAGAAAATCCTGCAATTGGCAAAGTGGCGCAAAATTTGAAGTATGACATGGCCATACTTCGTTCATACGGAATTGACATCAACGGGAAATTTTTCGATACAATGATTGCCCATTTTCTTTTGCAGCCCGACATGCGTCACGGCATGGATGTAATGTCAGAAGCATATCTTCACTATTCCCCTGTTTCAATAGAAGAGCTTATCGGGAAAAAAGGAAAGGAACAGAAAAGCATGCGTGATGTTGACGTGAATATCGTTTCAGAATATGCCGCTGAAGATGCAGATGTAACACTTCAGTTGAGAAATATTTTTGACAGCAGACTTGACATGGGTGCCGTGCGAAAATTATTTGAAGAAGTTGAAATGCCTTTGGTAAAAGTGCTTGCAGAAATGGAAGCGGAAGGCATTTACCTCGATCAAAAAGTTTTAAGAGAACTTTCAAGTGTGCTTGCCACGGATATTACCGTTACGGAGAAAGAAATTCAGGAGCTGGCGGGAAGGACTTTTAATGTTTCATCGCCAAAACAGGTGGGCGAGATATTATTCGATGTTTTAAAAATCACAGACAATCCAACAAAGACAAAGACAGGACAATATTCCACAGGCGAAGACATATTGAGTAAGCTGGAAAACAAACACAGTATTGTAAGACGCATTCTCGATTATAGAGAACTGGTGAAATTAAAAAACACCTATGTTGATGTATTGCCTTCTATGATCAATGCACAAACGGGACGCATTCATACGAGTTTTAATCAGGTTGTTGCAGTGACAGGAAGATTAAGTTCAGACAATCCGAATCTTCAGAATATTCCCATTCGAACGGAGCGTGGCAGAGAAATACGAAAAGCATTTATTCCGAGAAATGCAGACTACCTGCTTCTATCTGCCGATTATTCACAAATAGAGTTGCGAATTATAGCAGAGCTAAGTGAAGATCCCGGCATGCTGGAAGCCTTTCGCAGCGGAGAAGATATTCATGCATCTACGGCAGCCAAGGTCTATGGAGTTGCATTAAAAGATGTAACATCAGACATGCGCCGGAATGCGAAAATGGTAAACTTCGGAATCATATACGGCATTTCTGCTTTTGGCTTAGCGGACCGATTGAATATTTCAAGAACAGAAGCGAAAGGAATAATTGAAAATTATTTCCGGCAATATCCATATATAAAAGAATACATGGATTTAAGCATAGAGCGTGCCCGCGAAAAAGGATATGTAGAAACAATACTCGGACGAAGACGTTATTTACGCGATATAAATTCAGGCAATGCAACGGTAAGAGGTTTTGCCGAGCGCAATGCCATCAATGCACCCATTCAGGGAAGCGCTGCAGACATGATTAAAATCGCCATGATAAATATTCAAAACGATTTGAAAGCATCAACACTAAAATCAAAAATGCTTTTACAGGTGCACGATGAATTAGTTTTCGATGCTCATGTGGATGAAGTTGATGAATTGAAAAAAATGGTTGAGCATAGGATGAAGACTGCACTTACGTTAAAGGTTCCTGTGGAGGTTGGAATGGGGACGGGGAGAAATTGGTTGGAGGCGCATTGAGGAGTTTTATTGCCACGAATGCACGAATAATATAGAAGAATCGCTGGTTTAATTTATTTTATACGCATTACTCCTCAAAGCAAAAGCAAGATGAATTGTTTTTTGAATTAAATACCGCTAAGAAGGCATCGGAGCCTTCTTGATTATTACCTCCACACGTATAGTAGTGCCATAATAGAGTACGATCTTCATTAAAAGCGGCAATGAAAGGACCGTAAGAATCAACAGAAGTTATTTCGTGTTGACAAGACACTTGGTTGGAAAAAAGTGCTAATAAAACGAAAATAATTTCTTTATTCATTCTTGATTGTTTTTGTATTTACTCCTTCACAAATTTCTTAACTATTCTTCCTTCTTTGGTTTCAAGAAGGAGAAAATAAAGTCCTTGCGGAAGAAAAAATACATTTAAAGACACATTTGTTCCTCTCTTTTTTTGTGTAAGTATTATTTTTCCGGCTACGTCTAATATCGATGCATTTTCTATGGTATATTTTTCGCTTTTTATATTTAAAATATTGTTAACCAGTGAAGGATAAATTGAAATATGTTTGTCAATAGCGAAATCATCAATTCCAACAACCTGACAACTGTCGGTATAGTTGCCGCCAATCCATTTGGCAATGTGGTTTATTGGTTGTCCGTCAATTTGAGTAAAGTAACCGGAAACAATAAGTTCATTGTTAAAAACGCACATATCTTTTATTGATCCATTGAATGTACTACCAAGGCTACACCATTTGTTGCCATCCCATTTTGCAATATTTTGAGCGGGAATGTTACCTGCAAAAGAAAACGAACCGGCGGCATAAAGTTCACCATTATAAACTTGTAATGATCGAACATCATAATTTATTCCGCCCCCAACTTCTGACCATACCTGTCCGTCCCAGCATACAATTCTATTCCCATTAATAACATTTGAAGCATTAAACATTCCACCGGCATAAAGTTTATTTTTATATACTTCCAAATCAATTATTATTGGGTCATTAGAACTACCATCATACAATCCCTTATCTAGAGGAACAAAATTAAAACCATTCCAGCCAACAACACTTCCTTTATAATTAGGTGAAATGTATGCCGGAAATAGACCTGCAAGAATTAATAATCCATTATATACTTTCATTGTTTCAACCCTTTGCATACCTGAAAGAACTTGAGGAATAGTAGCCCAATAAGGTGGGTAATAAATTGCGACACCAAAGGTTAATAATATACCAAAAGTTGTAAATTGACCTCCAATGTACAATTCCTGAAGATATTCATAAAAACTTGTAACATTATAATTTGGGGAAAGAGCTAAAGTGTCCCAAGAATTATTTTGATTATTTAATTTTAATATATAATCTCCGGGCGCACCATAGTTTTTTAAAAAACTTCCCCCAACATAAAGTATACTATCATATTTTATTAATTTGTAAGGAAATCCTCCTGTTATACCAAAATCAAAATTTCCAACAGTTATCCAGTTTTGTCCATCCCAATATGCCGGTGAAATAACAGTATCCCCGTTTTGATTCACAAATTTCCCCGTAGCATACAAAGTATTTGCAGTGCTGTCCAAATAAAAATTATCGCATCCGGGTACTCCATTTCCAAATTGCTGCCAGTGTTGGCTATGTAATTCAAAAAACGAAAACAATAAAAGTATTATTGTTGTAGAAGTTTTCATTTTTGAATTACTAATTTAGAATTTAAAGACTTTGTTTTATCGAAAACGCGTACATTGTAAATTGAATTAGCAAAATGAGTAATATTTATTTCAATAAATTTTCTTTGGCTACTTATAGGTTGTCGATAAACGCATTGACCAAGGAAATTAGATATTTCGATAATACTATTTTTATTTAATTCGAAATTCTCTAAATTAATTGAAATAAAATCAGTAGCAGGGTTAGGATAGATGAATATTTGGTTGCTTTTTTCTACTTCATTAACACCAATAACATTTCCTCTCATATCAAAACGCCAGATAAAGCCATTGAATGGATCTGTAATAGGAGGTTGTCCCTGAATATAAGGATTTGCAGTAAGGTCACTTCCGGTTAGTAGTCCAAGTCCCGCTCCAATTAATGATTCTTCGGTAATGCCTGCCACATAAAGATAATCGGTACCATCGAGACAAACCGAAGTTCCATATTCAAATCCATCTCCGCCTATGTATGTTGCCCATAATATTTCATTTTGTTTATTAAAAGCAGCCAATAAAGCATCGTGTTTTATTGAAAGACTACTTGAATTATCATTGTCAAAATAATAACCTGAAAGATTTATTAAATCAACATCCCCCTGTGTTGAAGTTGTAATATTTCCTGAGGAAGATATTAAATAGACATTTTCATTCTGGTCAAGAGCAATGTCTGCATTTGCATCCGTTGGGTAAAGAGTTGTGTTTATAATAAAATCTTCGCCGGATCCTCCTAAAAATGTTGACCAGGTAATGTTTCTTGAAAGATTGAACCTTGTAATAAATATTTCATTTCCTACATTATTATTTGTGTTTGTTGAATGATTAAAATGATCCCGAAAATATTCATTTCCTGAAGCACAAAGTGGAAATGCACAACTATTTGTTGGAACACAAGGTGTATTTGATAAAATATTATTTGCGGAACCAATATTTCCAGTAATATATAGATCGCCATAATTTGCACTTCCTACTGTTTTATTAATAACAAGGTGGCTTATGTTCATATTGTCACACGAACCGAAGAAAGTCGACCAGGTCAGATTTAAACTGTTATCAAATTGAGCTAAAATTCCACATTCGTTGTTGCCTGTACAAGAATTGGTTGTTTGAAAATATCCGCCAATATCACACAACGGGTAATCACTATTTGTTGGTGCAGAACATGTCAGTGAACTAGCTGTTGGTTTTGTTCTTCCTACTATTACAATGTCTCCGTTAGGTAAAAAATCCAAATCTTGTAACCATGATTCGCTAGCACCTCCAAATAATGTACTGTGTTTTAATTCTTTGTCATATAATCCAAATTTTGCTATGAATCCTTTCCGTATGGTACTTGTAGGCATAATATTATCAAAGTACCCAGTACCGGAATTACATAATGTTAATCCAAGATCAAATGGATTCAATGGATTTAATGTTGGATAGCAATCATTTCTATGATTAAAATGTACTATTGGAAAACCAAAAAGGTCAACAGGGGGTTGAGGATCTTCAGTGTGCTCAGCAACAGAGCCACAGATATAAATATAATTACCATTTTGAATAATAGCATGAATATTTTCTTTGGTATTTCCTCCATAATAAGTTGCCCAATATCTGGTGCCATTGGGATTCAGTTCAACAATAAAACCATCCGGTTCTCCTGCATTGAAATTTTGAAAATAACCATTTGCAATTGGATTAGCTGAAGGTAAAGGAAAATTAGTCGATGTAGTGTAACCAACAAAAATTGGATGATCATCCTTTGTTATCGTCATTCCCAAAGCATTTTCATCTGGGCTAAAAAAAGAAGTACTGTAGGTACTACCTCCATAATATGTAGTCCATTCTGGAGATTGATCTGGATGGAATTTTGAAACATATGCATCTGAATTAATTCCACCATATGTAGTAATTATTGTTGTCCCATTTATATTTGGAAAACTTAAATTAAAAGTAAAGCCACATACATAATAATTGTGTTGTACATCAACACAATTATCAAGAATACCATCAGTACCACTTCCCCCTAAATATGTGCCCCAGTCGGCATTATCCGGCATTGGAGTATGATTCGCTATCGAATTACTCATCTCAACAATCAGTGGTAACCCTGCATCATAATTACCCCAGCCGGTAAAATTTACTTGTCCATTCTGAACAATATTCCAGTTCAAATGCCATGGCAGATTAATACGATTACCACTTGAATTTAGCTGATATACGTGCGGTTTTTCAAATTCATAATCCCCTAATGAACTGCCAACTATTAGTCCCCAATTATTTACTATTGAAACACCGTTATCGCCATCAAACGCCAGTCCAATTTCCTGAGGAACAGAACCCGGGTTGCAGACGAAAGTAAGTTTAATGCCTGCATTGTTGCTACTATAAATTGCGTCTATTTCGTAATAAGTATCTGCAAATAATAAACTGCCACTTCCATGAACATTAGTAATTCCATTTGGGCATTGACCAAGATAATAATTCAGATATCCAATGCTGTCCTGCACATCAACAGGGTAAGCCTCTGTTAGATTTGTACTATTTAAAAATGTAACATCAACTCTCTGTAGTGTATCCGTTGTTGCTGTATCTTGATCCACATGACTCCACACCATATTCATCGTTCCATATCCAAAATACAATTGCGGTGAATGATGCAGGGTGTAATAATGTACACTGTCGGTTACTAAACTATCGTCCGTATTAAC
>JAYURB010000102.1:0-4544 GCA_043756425.1 Bacteroidota bacterium | reverse complement strand
CTAATGGCTTTATCAGTTACGATCAAAATCCTTACGTATACAATGTTTCAGCTGCCAGCAGCGGACAGTATACAGTTACAATTACAAATGGCGGTCCTTGCACGGCTTCAAGTTCAGTTTCTGTAAGCGTACTTCCTTTATCGACATTGCCTGTAATTACAGCCAACGGACCTACAACGTTTTGTCCGGGAGATTCTGTGCGCTTGTCGTCAGTGAATACGTATTCCTCTTATCAATGGTCAACAGGAGAAACAACAAATTCAATCCGTGCAACCGGAGGAGGAAATTACACTCTTACTATTTCCGATAATAATAATTGCCCTGTCACTTCTTTGCCTTTAACCATTACATTGTATCCAACTCCTTATGTTTCTATTACTCTAGGCGGACCAACAACATTTTGTACAGGAGACTCTGTTGAGTTAAGTGTTAATACATCATCATCCTATTTATGGTCAACAGGATCTACTGCACAATCAATTGTTGTAAATGCTACAGGACTATATTCAACAACCATAACTGATCAAAATACATGTACAGCTACGGCCTATCAATATGTAAACGTTGAATTACCAATTAGCCCTCCTGTAATTACTTATAGCTCCCCTGTTTGCACAGGATCGTCCTTGCTTCTTAATAACCTACTGGGTTCAACATTTTCATGGACAGGTCCCGATAATTTTAGCAGTTCACTTCAAAATCCTGTAATTGCGAATATGTCTTCTGCAAATTCAGGATTGTATACTTTAACAATTACCAATGGCGGAAGTTGCACAGCATCAGCTTCAGTAGGCATTACCGTCGATAACAATCACAGCCCCGTACTTACATCATTAGACACTTCGGGTTTGCTTGTTAGTCCATCAGAAGGCGACCCATTAAGCACCTATCGTTTTGAAGTTCTATATACAGATTCTGACAATGAACCACCTGCCACTACTTATCCAAGGGTACAATTGGATTTTGAGGGAAACGGAAGTTATTCAAATCAAAACGATCGTTTGTTTTTCATGGCAGCGGTTAATCAGGCTGATAATAATACGGTTGATGGTAAAGCTTACTACTTTAACGTTCCTTTTTTAATGGAATCCCAAAATTGGAATACAAAATTCATTGTAACAGATAGTCATGGGTGCAAAAGTGAAATCGGCCCCAATAATGAACCAAAGGTCATACGCAAACCTGATCTTTCTATTTTTTCAAATGATATTTCATTTTCCAATTCTCATCCTGCAGTAGGGAGTTTTATTAATGTCTATGCAACTGTACATAACAATTCCGGACAAAGTGCAAATAATTTCTCTCTCCACCTGATCAATCAGTATAATACTACAACATTATTTCCAAAAATTCGTGTAGGGTATATCGCGCCATACGGAACTTATGTTGCCAATTGGCTTATACAAACACCCATACTACCTGCATTTTGTCCTATGCAAGTTATTGTCGATTGCGAAAATGAAATTGTTGAGCACAATGAACTGGACAATAAAGCCATTCGGCCTTTCATTAATGGTAATTTCTTTTTACCCGGTGGAATTGTAATAAATTCTAGTGTCAAACCGGATTCTGTATGCCCGGGCTCCATCGTAAATATACTAGGGAATGCTTTATATTATGATCTCGCAATTCAATTGAACGATTCATCCTGTGCAGGAGCTACAGCAATTGCAACTCTTTTAGAAACCGGACAAACTTTCTCCGGGTACTCTGATTCAAAGGGCAACTTCAGCATACCCATGGGCGCACCAGTTACCAGCGGACTTTACCATGTAACGGTTGAATTAACAGATTATACATTAACAAGCAATACAAGTGCCTGTACTTTCTATGTTTTGCCTCAGTGCAATGGAGTAGTTTTTTACGCCAGTGGACAAGATGTGGGTGGATGTTCGAGTATACTAGTTCCACAAATTCATATTAACGGGAATAATGGAAATGGACTGAATTCTGTAATTCAGGGTGAATCATTGGATGGATACATACTAATAAATAATACATCAGATTCAATTAGCGATCCAATAACAATGCAACTCGTTACAGATGCAACCTATTCAAATATGCCAATAACGATTCCTTCTTTAATGCCGAATGAGTCTTATTCAGCAACCTTGCCCACATTGACATTTAACTCTGCCCAATCAACTTACCTCACCGTAGATGTTGGCTGTGGCGCTTCTGCTCCAATCAATGTAATACCATTGCAGTATATTATTAACCCTTCTGCTTCTATATCACCGTGTACCAATTCAGCTACTTATGAAATAGTAAATAGAGGCGGAGCTTCAACCGGAAATTTTACTGCCCGACTTAAAGTTTATTCAGGCAATACACAAATTACAACCTATTCAACAAATGTATCAAGTATTGGAGCTCAATCTTCGGGAAATATTTCATTCAACCTTGCCTCACTAAGTGCTGGACCATATTCTTTTGTGCTCGAATGCGATTCCTTAAATACAACAAGTCCACTAAGCGGATTAAATTTTAATGACTCAACAACTATTTACGTCGATTGTCAGCCGGATTTGATTGTTTTGGGATGCGGCCTTATTGATGTAAAACCTGCCGATAGAGACACCATGCAAAATGATACTATTTATGCAACAATTAAAAATGTGGGTTTGTCAGCAGCTAACGGCCCATTTAATGTCCGATTTGATGCAGGTGGCGTAATTTCAACATATGTATTTTCCGGAAGTTTAGCGCCAGGACAATACGAGCAAATTTCTATTGCATCACACCTTTCTTCCATAGTAAATAGTTTATTAACTATTACTGTTGATTCGGATAATCTTATTACGGAAATGAACGAAAATAATAACTCAATTTCTGACAGTTTATTTTATGATTTCAGATTATCCAGACTTGACAATACGCCAAATAGTAATGATATGTTCTGGGATCATGTGCAGCATGTTGGAATTCCTTTTTACCTAAGCGTTGGATTGAAAAACACAGGTCTGTTGGAAGCTTCGCATTTAAAAGTTAAATTTGAAATTCAACCTCCCGGATCTAGTTCTTGGGATTCTATTGGCATTGCAACAGTGTATTCACAAAACACTAATTCTTCCATAGATACAATTAATTGTTCAAGCAGCCCTTATAGAGTAACACTTCTCGACACCTTTGCATTCCAAAATTATGGAATTTATAAAGTACGAATGACAGCTGATTATTTGAATGAATACAGAGAAAGAAATGAAACAAATAATGTATTGATTGTGGATGTGGCAGTTGCCGACTCCGCAGATTACCGTGTATTATCTCAATATATAAATCCTTCTTTATTAAATCCTGATTTAAATGAGCCAGTTTCATTTGATGTGACCTTTGAGAATATTGGTAATGCAAATTATGATTCACTTGAACTATTCCTTGCAGGTGATAATATAGCCATTGATTCAGTGAAAGTAAAAGGATTACCGGGCCCAACTCCCCAATTGATTTATCATGAAACGTATCCCATAACTAATACATGGTCTTCAGCAATTAGGGGATACCATGTTATTCGCGCCATTATTGACCACGATAATGAAATTTCCGAGACTAACGAAATGAACAACGAAGCCACAAGAACTATTCTTGTAGGAAACTTCCCCAACTTGAAAGTGGATTCGATTTACACAAACAATCAATCACCTTCTATAGGAACAAGGATTAACATATATTCAGTAATTCGCAATGAAGGATTTGTTAGTTGTGTTGCAACCTATCAATTATATTACGTTGATAACTCAAATAACTATGTGTTCATTCAGCAAATTCCAATTTTAGTAGATTCCGGACAGACAATTACTTTGACTTCTCGATGGTTAGTTCAAGATCCACGAACTGTAATTTATGGTAAAATCGTAAATGGTTCACCGGTTGAATACGATCTTACCGACAATATTGATTCAGCATCTATTGGAATACTTAAGCTGGAAATGCATACATACCCTGCAACATGCTATAACAGTTCCGACGGGAAAGCAAAAGTTTCTCCAGTGGGCGGTGAACTTCCATACCGTATTCAATGGAATAACGGCTATACGGGGGATTCAATAATAACCGTACCCGGATTCTATACAGTTACCGTTACAGATGCTGAAGGCTTCAGCAGATCACTTAGTGACAGTATTCTATTCACCAACGATACTGCACATATTGATTCTGTTTTACCTTCGTATGGTATTATCGGCTCTCAGTTTCTAGTCTATGGGAAACACTTCCAAATTGTGAATCAGATTGATATCAATAATTTAATTATGCCATTTTCTTTAACTGTTGATTCACAGCTTTTAGTCACTGTTCCCAATGGCGCTTTACCTGGACCAATCGTTTTCCGCACAATATGTGGTGATTCAATATCAGAAGGCAATTTTGCAGTTTCTGACTCATTTGGATTAAGACTCAATCTTTTTATTGAGGGTTTCTATTTAGGAAATGGCATAATGCAGGCTGCCATATCGCCAAATTTTCGACCAACTTTATGCGATACTCTGCGTGTTGAATTACGAAACGCCGTTAGTCCCTATACTATTGCTTATTCCGATACGGGA
>JAYURB010000101.1:0-4555 GCA_043756425.1 Bacteroidota bacterium | reverse complement strand
GAAAATTCAAGAAGAAGTTTTTTTTCATTGTGACCGTAAAAGGATTTAATTCTGAATTTATTTCCTGTAGTAAAATATCCGCAGGAAATGCAAATGATTTTTCCGAATTCAGCATAGATACCCGCCCGCCTGTAGGAGTCATCGATGGATTCTTCTTCTTTGCGTAAAGTTTGAACTTTTTTCTCCCAAAGCTTTCCGAAGTCAGCAGGTACTTCATCGTAGGCAGCATACTGCGGAACTGTTTCTATGTCCAGAAAGAGAATGTTTTTCAAATTTAAATTTTCGAGCATGGAGTATAAAATTTATATTTTAACCGGTCTCTCAAAAGTAGGTATATCAGTCTTCCTTTACAATCAATATATGCGGTAAAGTGAACCTTCCATTTTTTTATTTTAAATATAGTAAAGGGGTAGATTCTTTCAATCAATGTTGAAAGTGTTTTGTTGTCGGATTGAACCGCGGATCCGCCGCGAACCGCTGCTTCGCCGCGGTTATTTTCACTCATCCCAAAACCAATAACTCCAACTAAACAATCTAACTCACCCTAATTTGGGTTTGCAATTTATTTCTTAATCCTGATAAAAGTCAACATTTGGACGATCAAAAGCATCCTCCTGAATTAAAGAATAGGAGAAGCTTTCTACATTCGTCTGTAAATTGTCATATTTCCTGTGATTAAAATGAATCTCCATCATAGTTTTGTAAGTATTACCTTAAAACTGTATTTTTAAGGATTGGCTGACGTAGGCCTAACTCCGAAGATTCATGAAAATTACTACTCTTTATCGCATATTCTTTTGCGTCGTATTCGTATTGTCATTTACAGCAAATACAAAATCTCAGACAACCGTATCGTACTGGAGAGATTCAAAAGAAAAATTTGCTACAAGCCCGAGTTCAAGCATCGTTGATAAATACCGGTCTGTTCAACTTGATCTGCCTGTTCTGAAAGTTTTATTGAACGGAGCCATTGACGAAACTCTTCCCAATGCTTTTTTAAACGGAACCATTATTTCTCTGCCAATGCCTGACGGATCATATTCAAAATTCAGCGTGGCAGTTTCGACCTTAATGCCTAAGGAACTAATGGACAATTTCCCTATGATACGCGCTTTCACTGCAAAGGGAATTGATGATCCGACAGCCATTGCAAAACTCGACTATACACTATGGGGGTTTCATGCAATGATAATTTCAAAGAATGGTATGGTATTTATTGATCCTGCTGTTCTTGGTAATACGAGTGATTATATTAGCTTCAATCGTAAGGATTCGCGTCGTGCGCAAAATTTTATTTGTGAAACCATGGATGCAATTGGAGGCCAAAGAAGTGTTCCACAAAATCCGAATATTGTTTTGAGGAGCGCAGGAGCTACATTAAAAACATACAGACTTGCAATATCCTGTACAGGTGAATATGCAGCTTTTTACGGCGGTACTGTTCCTGGAGCCCTTTCGGGAATTGTCACATCTGCAAATCGTGTTGATGGAGTCTATCAAAATGAAGTAGCTGTCCATCTTGTCCTTATAGCCAATAACAATCTTATTGTTTATACCAATTCCGCTACCGATCCATTTACAAATGGTAACGGCGGCACTATGCTTGGACAGAATCAGACAACGTGTGATGGCGTTATAGGAAGTGCTAATTACGATATAGGACATGTATTCAGCACAGGCGGAGGTGGTGTTGCATATTTAGGTGTCCCTTGTGTGGCAGGCAGCAAAGCAGGCGGTGTTACAGGTTCTTCAGCGCCAGTTGGTGATTCATACGACATCGACTATGTAGCACATGAAATGGGACATCAATTCGGAGGCAATCACACATTTAATAGTGTCACAGGTTCTTGCAGCGGTAACCGTGCAAGTTCTGCAGCTTATGAACCCGGCAGTGGCACAACAATTATGGCCTATGCAGGAATTTGCGGTGCTGATGATATTCAGCCGCATAGTGATGCCATCTTTCACACAAAAAGTTTTGATGAAATTCAGATTTATATTACAACAGGAAGCGGTAATAGCTGTCCTGTTCAAACAGCTACCGGTAACACACCGCCGGTTGTTCCTGTTGGAACCAATTATACAATTCCATTTAATACACCTTTTGTTCTTCGGGGAACAGCAAGCGATGTAAATGGTGATGCTTTAACCTATCTATGGGAACAATATGACCTTGGTCCTTCAGGCGCCCCTAATTCTCCAACTCTAAACGCGCCCATCTTCAGAGATTGGGTTCCCGTTACAGATACTTTCAGAGTTTGTCCGAGAATGACAGATATTGTCAGGAATATACAAACCAAAGGTGAAATTCTTCCAACGTATGCCCGTTCGCTCGTTTTCAGATTTACTGCCAGAGATAATAGAATAGGTGGCGGCGGTGTTACGTATAATCCTACACCGGTAACATTGACGGTTACAAATACTACAACACCATTCAAAGTTACTGTTCCGAATACGGCAGTTACCTGGGCAGGAGGATCTACTCAAACAGTTACGTGGGATGTTTCATCTACGAACATAGCACCGATCAGCTGTGCGAATGTAAAGATTATGCTTTCTATTGATAGTGGTTATACTTATCCGTATACCTTACTTGCAAGTACAACGAATGACGGAACAGAAGCGGTAACTATTCCAAACATTGCAAGCACTAAAGCACGGGTGAAAGTTGAAGC
The DNA here is from genome assembly GCA_043756425.1 of Bacteroidota bacterium. Taxonomy (GTDB): domain Bacteria; phylum Bacteroidota; class Bacteroidia; order AKYH767-A; family 2013-40CM-41-45; genus JADKIH01. The sequence goes on along the minus strand of JAYURB010000101.1, from coordinate 1,880 downwards.
TATTGGAAATATTTTCTTCGACATATCTAATATTAATTTTACCATAACATCATCCGGTACGCTTTCTTCAATCACCACAAGTGCATTGACATCAAATAATATTTGTGCAGGAAGTAATGTAAACGTTAGCTTCACAACAAATGCACCGGCTACGGCAGGAAACATTTTCACTGCACAACTTTCCGATGCTACAGGAAGTTTTGCAAGTCCGGTAAGCATTGGTACTTTGACAAGCACCAATGCAGGAACAATTGTAGCTACCATACCCGGAGGGACAGCAGTTGGCAGTGCTTACAGGATTCGTGTTGTAAGCTCCAGTCCTGTTGTTACGGGAACAGATAATGGGTCAAACATTACTATAACAGCTGCTATAGGTAGCCCGGGTACAATTACAGGATTAACAAGTGTATGCCAGGGACAAGCCGGGGTTATATATGCTGTACCGGCTATAGCAAATGCAACGGGTTATACATGGGCGCTTCCATCAGGAGCTTCGATAACATCAGGCTCTAATACAAATTCCATTACTGTAACTTTTTCCGGAAGTGCTTCTTCAGGAAACGTAACAGTATTGGGAACAAATATTGGATGCGGCAACGGACCTGTATCATCACCACTTGCTGTTACCGTTAATCCAAATGCAGCGGCTAGTGTAAGTATTACAGCCAATCCGGGCAATACAATTTGTTCTGGAACGAATGTGACATTCACGGCAGTACCAACGAATGGTGGCACAACTCCTTCTTATCAATGGAAGATAGGAGCTGCCAATGTGGGAACAAACAGTTCAACATATTCAAACAATGCATTGGCAAATGGAAATAGTGTAACGTGTGTTATGACATCGAATGCAACGTGTGCCACAGGAAATCCTGCGACATCGAATGCAATTACGATGACCGTTAATCCGAATCTTGCGGCTAGTGTAAATATAACAGCCAATCCGGGTAATACAATTTGTGCGGGAACAAATGTGACATTCACCGCAGTTCCAACGAATGGCGGAACAACTCCATCTTATCAGTGGAAATTGGGAGCTGCAAACGTTGGAACAAACAGTTCAACATATTCAAACAATGCACTGGCAAATGGAAATAGTGTAACGTGTGTAATGACATCGAATGCAACGTGTGCGTCGGGAAACCCTGCTACTTCGAATGCAATAACGATTACAGTAAATCCGAATGTAGCGGCAAGTGTAAGCGTAACAGCCAATCCCGGAAATACAATTTGTGCAGGAACAAATGTGACATTCACGGCAGTGCCAACGAATGGTGGCACAACTCCTTCTTATCAATGGAAGATAGGAGCTGCCAATGTGGGAACAAACAGTGCAACATATTCAAACAATGCTTTGGCAAATGGAAATAGTGTAACGTGTGTTATGACATCGAATGCAACGTGTGTTACGGGAAGTCCTGCGACATCGAATGCAATAACAATGACAGTAAATCCGAATGTAGCGGCAAGTGTAAGTATAACAGCTAATCCCGGAAATACAATTTGTGCGGGAACAAATGTGACATTCACGGCAGTGCCAACGAATGGTGGCACAACACCATCTTATCAATGGAAGTTAGGAGCTGCCAATGTGGGAACAAACAGTGCGACGTATTCGAACAATACACTGGCAAATGGAAATAGTGTAACGTGTATAATAACATCGAATGCTACGTGTGCTTCGGGAAACCCTGCTACATCGAATGCAATTACGATGACCGTTAATCCGAATGTAGCGGCAAATGTAAGTATAACAGCCAATCCCGGAAATACAATCTGTGCAGGAACAAATGTGACATTCACGGCAGTACCAACGAATGGCGGAACAACGCCATCTTATCAATGGAAGTTAGGAGGAGCAAATGTTGGAACAAATAGTG
>JAYURB010000100.1:0-4560 GCA_043756425.1 Bacteroidota bacterium | reverse complement strand
TTTCATAATTTTCAATTTTGGAGAAATCGTATTTAATCGGAAAATCAAGATTTTCAATTCGATAACCTGTAATATTTGGAAAAGTAATTTCTAATTCCTTTTGCCGTTCAGGCATTGCCATGATATGTTTTAAATCTACCGGAGAAGGCGGGGGTTCGCTAGTACCGCCCTTAAACATCTTAAAAGGAACTCCAATGATGTGAGCATACTCAGGAGGAAATTTCTCAATAACAATTTTGCGTTTGTCGTTTGTTGGGTTTCCCTCTTTATCATAGCCCTGAAGGAAATAGTTCATTCTGCGTAAGGCTCTTCCTGCAACCTGCTCACACAAGAGTTGTGACCCAAAAGCCCGAAGTCCCATGATATGAGTAACTGTATTTGCATCCCAACCTTCAGTAAGCATGCTTACACTTACCACACAACGAATGTGTGAGCCAAGCCTGCTTTGCTTTCCGACTGTATTTACTACTTCTCGTAGTATTTCTGCATCGGTTATTCTTTCCGTACTTCCTTGTCCATGAATTCTGGCATAATCCTTTTTGAATTCCTCAATCTCAGAAGTAAATATTTTTTTAAACTCTTCGTTAATTTGTTCTCCATTATCGAGAGCATCACTATCAATCAATAAAGTTGGGGGTCGTTTGAGAGGCTTTTTCGTTGAGGGATCGTAATTGCTAAACAGGTCTTTTGCTCCTGCTCGTGTAATCAATTTTCCCTCTTCGTCTTCGTACTCATACCCTGCAATGTATTTGTAAACTTCTTTTGAAACGGAGGTATTGTTGCAAACTAAGATAAAAACAGGTGGTGCGGAAAATAAATTTGTCTTCTCCTCCTGAATTTTCCTGTGCCCTTCAAAATATTCAACATAATGATTGTAGAATTGGTCTAATGCTCCCTTTACCAAAGCAGGAAGTTTGGGTGGCATCTCCTTATATTGAGTTCCTTCTTCCTTAGCCTCAGATTTCTTTTTGCGTTGTCCTTTCTTTGGTAATTCATCCCTTACATGTTCATAAAGGTTGCGTAATACCGGCATGGTTAACTCTTGTGTATTATCGCTTTCCGGTAGAAATGGAATTTTTACTAAACCACTCTCAATGGCTTCTATTAAACCAAAATCGGAAACAACCCAGGGAAATAAGCTGTAGGGTATATAGCCAGAGCCCTGAAGGTAATAAGGTGTAGCGGAAAGGTCGTAAATGTTTTGCAGCTTGAATTTCTTAGATATTTCTTTCAATCCGCTGAACCATACAGCCGCTCTTTCATTTTCATCTGCTTCTTCATTATCAGACGTTTTACCTTTTGACTTTGGAAAATAACAATGATGTGCTTCATCATTCATAACCAATAAACGACTACCCGTTTTGAATTTACCAAGCATTCGTTTTACAACTTGGGAGAAATCTTCCTTGTTACCCGTATCAATTTTTTTTCCCTGTAAATCTACCTTGCCATCAAACGGACTACGTTTATTGCCCTGTAAAATTTTAGGTTCAAAAGTGTGGTAGTTAGTAATTACCAATCGGGCATTGAGGTTTTCTAATCGATGCTCTAAATTTTTTGGAACCAAACTCCTTTCATAATAATAGTCTGATTTGATGTGTTGATTTTTAGTGTCAACAAATAAAACACCTAATCGGTCCTTGATGGTTACCCCCGGAGCAACAATTAAAAAGTAGTCAGCAAACCGTGTATCGTTTCTATATTCCTGTCTGTTGAAGTAGTGATATAGAATGAAGCATCCCATTACGACTGTTTTACCGGATCCGGTTGCCATTTTAAAAGCAATTCGTGGAAGCTGATCGGAGGTTTCCAAACTTACTGACTGTTGTCCGGCACGAATTTTATTTAAAATATTCTGTCCGGCATTTGATTTCTCGGCGACTTCATTCAGCCAGATTGCAGTTTCAATGGCCTCCTGCTGGGCGAAGAATAATTTCTTTATAGAAAGTCTTTCTGGGTTATCGAACCAAAAGGTCAGGAGCTCTTTGGTAACTCGGGTTGTATTGGGGTATTTCTCGCTCCTCCACTTATTAATTTCCTTCCTACACAGGTTAATTAGCTGATCGCCATACTCAGCTGCGAAATCATTGACCTCAAATGCACTTGACTGAGGTCCCTGCTTGTTAGGTATAACCTGATTGTCGGGAGTAAATATTCTTCTCCCATTGCGAATATCCGCATAGTTTAATGAACCATCGGCATCGGTTGCGTAATGAAGTAAGGGTTCATCGTAAGGGCTATTAAGAATTGGGTTGTCGCCTGTCATAGGAAGCGAAATATACGTTTTTGTTGGGATTTCTCAATCCTTGATTTAAAGTATAAAGGATTTTACATTTTGTTAAATAAATTGGTTTTTGAAGATATTGGAGTTTTTATAGGACTTAGAATCTCCGTCTTGTGAATCTAGTAACAGAGAACAAAGATTTTAGTTTAGAATGTTTGGTTCACTTAATGGTTCATTTTTGGACATTCCTAAACAGTGATAACTAAACGATATTCGTACATACGGGAACAGGGGATTCTTGAGGTTTACTAAAGGCAGTGTTTTAAAATTCACCAGCTTTAATTTTTTCCATTATTGATATTCCATTTCCATTAAAATAAGTTAATCTAGGGTCAGTCCAAATTTTTATTCTCTCATTCCAATTTGGCTTATCAAATAATTTTATAAAGGATGGAATTATATTTGAATCACGGCCAATTTTAACTATTTCCTCATTTGTTGGTGATTCCAAATTATATGACAAAAAATAGTTAGATAAACATCTTTGTTTCTCATAGAAATAACTGTCAGCCCCTCTTGGAACATGGCTAGGCTCATAAAATTCAGCAATATATTCTCTAATATTATAAAGTGCCCCAGAATCTCTTTTAATATAAAATGCATATACATCTTCAATAAAATATGAAACCAATATTTGAAAACAATTTAAATTTAAATTCAAATTTAAATTCTTAGTAATTTCATAATTCTCAGAATAAAGTCGCCTTCCAAAAAAACCGTTACGTTGTTCAACTGCCAAGTACATTAAATAACTTATGTATTTTCTATAAATTCTTTCAGATCCATAAACTAAAATATAATCAACATTATTATTAATCGTATTAATTGATTTTCCAATTGAAGGATAATAAAAATTAAAATAATCAGAAATGTAATTAATAATGTAAATAATTTGCGCACTTTTATCTGAATTATTAATGCTAATAAGAAAATCTAATACAGTCTCAATATAGTTCGAGTCTAAAACAGATTTTGGGCCAAATAAGAACTCATTTTGTAAATTAGTTTCATACCAAACAGCATTACTTAAAAAAAAGCTATCAATATAATGCATTGCATATTTACTCCATTCTGTTATATACTCGTTTTTAACAAACAAACTCATTATCCTGAAGCCATATATTCTAATCAAAATATTAGAATTATTAATAAACTCATTTTGGATTCTACTTTTTATTCGATTTTGAATAATAGTATTAAATTTTGGATATAACGAAATGTAGCGATAATCCTGCTCAAGACTATAATTTGAATTTGGCGTTTCCTTTAAAAGTTCATTCTTAATATTATCAAGTGCAACATCAACCTTCTTTACCAAAAGTAAATATTCGGTATTAGATAGACTATGTTTAATCCTAACTAGATTATTTTCCAGATTGCTCATTTCAAATTCTGCAGAAAGTAATTTGTGATTCATTTTATTCAACGTGTCTGAAATTTTAGATTTTTGGGACTCCAATGAATCAACGCTTATTGTTAATTGCATTTTTCTTAATTCCAGTATTGTTGCATCCAATTTTAATTGCTTTTCTTTGACATCGAATAATCCAGATTGCCAACTAAAAATAATTGTTCCAATAACTGCAACTAAAGCAATTATCGTTTTATAAAATTCAATGTTATAAAACGGATTTTTATTTTTTCTTGCCTCTAATAGCAATTTTTCAATTTCTAATTCTTTCTTTGTTTTAGTATTCATAGGTAAATTTATAATACAATGCAATTAATTAAATTGAAATATATTGATTGATTGCAGCTTGAATTAGTTGTGTAGGGGGTAATGATTCCATTTTGAAATACTTATTTCCTGCAAATATAAATTTGGCTATTCCCTAAACCAAAAATATGGATGGTTAAGTAGATACCAATTATCAACAAAAAGTTTAAAACTTATACATTACCGAATCTAAGAATCCATTTTTCAACACTGTTAATCTTTAACAGAAAATGGATATCAGTATTGTTATTTGTCAGAATACGGGATAGAAATGTGTATCTGGATTAAATGGATTCCTCGTGTACTTTTCATTCCATTTACTGCAATGTTTACTGCAGAGTTGGTGATTTTAAACAAAAAGAATGATACCGAGACTCCCTTAAAGTATTGAAATTTAAATCTGTAGTCCCGGGCAGAATCGAACTGCCATCAAAAGTTTAGGAAACTTCTATTCTATCCGTTGAACTACGGGACCAAATACTATTTTAATGAACGAATTAAGTTAGGAGTGCGAAATTATAAAAATTATTCATTTATTAAATAGAGAATTTGGTTAATG
>JAYURB010000099.1:0-11474 GCA_043756425.1 Bacteroidota bacterium | reverse complement strand
AGAGAGTTTGTTCGGGTGAATTCGTTTTTGATGCCGGACTGAAAAAGATTTCCCTCCGCAAAAAATTGGGGTTCTTGTCCGCTTCCTGTAAAAAAACAATAAGCACAGGAACTTTAATCAAACTCGCAGGACTATAACGTTCATTTTCATTAATCGACATCCAGGTTCCATTATCCAGATTTCTGATATAAACAGTAGCTGTATTTATTATTTGTTTTTGGATATTATTCTGGATAACCTGATTAACTCTTTGCTTTAAGTCAGGGTTATTCAAATTTTCTGAATTCGATTCGGTAAAAAGCAATGGTTTAATATGAAGGAATCCTGTAAAATTATTCCTGTATGCAGTTGCTGTAGGGCATTCGTAAACAATATTTTTTTCCGAAGATTTTTTATCTATAGCATATACAACTCTGCTAAATTGCCAATAGAAAATCAGCGAAAATACCGCTGCTAATAAAATACTATAAATCAGAGGGACACGTTTCTGAATGAACTTTTGGTTTATATAAGAGATAAAGTTAGATTTCATAATTATTAATAGTTCGTTAATAGGCAGGGATGCATAGATAACCTTGATTGAAATCTTACTTTAATATTTTGACATGAAAAGTAAAAAGGTATTTGCATCAAAGCTACTCCTAATAAGATAGTAAACACCAACCATTAGTTGGGTTGAAAGGTGATTGCATAGTAAATATGACAATTAGATGATAATACAATATAAAGCAATGGCGAAAAAGTGTATTTAGCTGAAATTTTGTTGTATTGGTGAATGATTGGGAAATCCTGCACAGCAGTGGGGCAGGGATGTCAAACTATTTCAAAATGTTTTCTAACTTTTATATATGAAATTTAGCGACAAATGCTTGACAAGTCTGTCGCAGCTGGGTAGTATTGATTTCAGGCGATTACTCTTTTTGAAAAATAAAACTTTTAAATTGATGAGTATTTTTTGATTGTATTAATAAGTAATAAATCCCATTATTAATAAAAGATAAATTAATAGTAATCTCAGGAAACGAAGAAGAATAACCCCATTCTTTTATTTTTTCACCTAAAGTATTGTATAAACTTATTGTGCACGCTTCAATTAAGTTTCCGGTAGATTTTATATGAATATTTTCAACAACCGGATTCGGATAAACATTTATTTGATACGGATTCTGATTTTCATTTAAATCTAAAAGGAGGCATAAATCTATTTTTGATAGCTGCGGATTTGAAATACTGATCGGAATAGAAGTTGAATCAACAGTAATATTTGCTGAAGAATCTATCAGTTGTACAGAACTATCGGTTATCCCAAATGAATTATAAGAATATGTAACTGTTGTATCCCAGCAACCGGAATTAAAGTTTGAATCAAGTTTTAGAATTTGATATCCATAAAAAAGTAACCCATGATCAGTCGTTGCATTTACTCCCCAATAAGGTGGTGATAAAGTATCACCGAATTGTTTACACAAAACGGGATTACAGGCTGTATCAAGTATTACAATATCAGTCTGCTTGTAAGCAACCTGTCCATATTCTCTAACCAATAATACATTCCATTGGCCAATTATCGCTGAATTACATGAATTATAAGCAAGTAAACCTAAACCAACTCCAAAACTGTGTATAATATTGCCTGAGGTGTCGAGTTTGAGTGCTATAACAGAAGATCCTGAAATAAAAATGTAATCTCCAAACTGCCTGTTTATTTTTATATCACTTAAATCAAATGTACTTATTGTTTTTGACCAGAGAGTGTTTCCCTGGGAGTTAATTTTAATGATCGTAGAAAAATTAGGCTGACAAAGCAATATAATGTTTCCATAAGAATCAATATCCATGCTTTCAGGATACATTTTTAAATTATTAATATTTTTAAACTTTTTACTCCAAATGATATTTCCTGAAGAATCTGTTTTTATTAGAATAGCATCCGATTCGGTAGAATCAGTGCCCAATAAATAAACATTCTCACCATCGGTTTTAATTGTATTATTTGAATGATAGCCTTTTGAATAGCGGAAATTAAAATAATGCTTAGTTACTAAAACACTGCCGGTCGAGTCAGTCTTTATTAATCCATAAGATCCAAGGCTGTCAAAATTAGCACCTAAGTAAATATCTCCATTCTGGTTTGAAGCCACCTCTTTAAAATCAGGAAATATATTATTTGTAAAATAATTTTTTGTCCAAATGACATTACCTGTATTTGATATTTTAGTTAAGAGAGAACCGTGATTAGACATAAGTAACGTATCGTATCCGGAATTTAAAAGTAAATAATTCCCATTAATGGTATTACAAGCACCCCAAGCACCATAGTTAAAATTTAAATAGCTATAAACATTTTTGAAATGATTTTGAGCGATTATAATGTTTGATAATAAAAGTAAAATGGTTGGAAGCAAATACTTTTTCATAATTCATTAACTTTGAGATATGAAGATTAACGACCCATTAGGTTTCGAACAGTACTTATTGCAATTCTTGCAAAAGGGAAATTAATAAAAGACAGTCACAGAACCAAGATAAACATGTGTTTTCCCAAAAACGTCGGTCACCTTTGCTCTCCATACATAAACATCCTGTTGTACCGGATTGCCGCTGATGGTTCCATCCCACTGACAAGAAGAGGACATTCCTTCATTGCCATAGGTATCATAAGGAACATTTGAACCATCCTCGTGACAAGACCAAATTTTCAATCCCCATCTATCGTAAATCGAGAAATCGTAATTTTTAATGCCCATTCCTTTAGCGTAAAAGAAATTATTTTCCGAATCTCCATTTGGTGTGAAAGCATTTGGAACAAAGAATGTGAATGTTGGATTGATTTCATTAGGTTTAACAATGGTGTCTTTGCATCCATACTCTGTGGTTACGATTAGTGTAGTGTAAAAATGGTAAAAGTCGTTTCCTAATGCTGATGAATAGTAATGCTTTTCTACTGGACCACCATGTACAACACCTGTACTGTCGCCAAAATCCCAGGTCCAATGAACAACATTAGAAGATGATTGATCCAGGAATGTAAGAGTCGGTGGATAATTTCCGGCTAAATCAGTGCTTATGCTAAAATCTGCAACCGGGTTGGAGTAAACTTTAATTATATTATCAAAATATTTATAAGCGGAACAACCCAGGTCGTTAATAACAGTAAGAGATGCATCATACAAACCGGGAGTGTTATAACAAACCTCGTCAGGATTTTTAGAAAAAGAAATACTCGGACTTCCGCCCGGGAAATTCCATCCCCATTGAACAATGGAGCCATCTGCAGAGGTTGAAAGATCTGTAAACGTATGACAAAAAGGAGAACAGCCTGTATCAGGACTATTAATCAAAATTTCCGGAAGCTTATATACTGTTGCTGTTCCGTTGGAAGTATCTCTACATCCTTTTTGTGTCTCTGCAATTAATGTTATGGGAAACGTACCTGTTGTGTCAAACTTGATAGAAGGGTTTTCTACGTGTGAAGAATCAGGTTGCCCATAAGGAATAGTCCAATAATAATCTATTCGTGCACCATTACTAACGGATGATTGATTAACCAAAGTAACTATATTGTTTTTACAAAGCGTAGGAGAAATAAAGGAAGATTGTGGTACGGGGAAAACGTTAAGTGTAAATGCTGCAGTATCAACACAACCTCCATTAGCGTTGGCAATAAGATTAACAGTATAGGATCCTAGAGTAGAAAATGTAACAACAGGATTTGCTACAGAAGTGGAAGTGATAGAACCGCCCGGAATAGTCCATGAATAAGTAATGTTTGCACCGGCGGGTTGAACGGAAGAATTATTCGGAAATATTATTTCTGAACCGGCACATATATCCGGCAAAGAGAAATCAGCATGTGGATTAGCGGAAACAATAACTTGTTTTGCAATGGTATCAGAACAACCGTGAATGGTTGTAGTGATTAACTCTACAAGCGATGTGTCAACTGTTTGAAATGTAATCACCGGATGCTGTTGAGAAGAGGTACCGGGAACAGCGTTTTCAAAATTCCATGAATAGTTTGCAAGACTATCTCCCGGGAAGGCAGCAGATAAATTAGTAATAGAATAAGGAGTACCTACACAGTTTATAGGCGCAGTAAAATCAGCCAGCGGTAAAGGATAAATAGAAATAACTTTATCAACGGTGTCCTTACATCCTCCTGTTGATGCTGCAATTAATTGTATGGTTGAATTGCCCGGATTCGCATAACTTACAGAGGGTGTAACTGTAGAGGAAGAAGAAGGGTTACCGCCGGAAAAAAACCAGGAAAATGATAATGGACCTCCGGAAGGAGAAAGTGTGGATGTATTAGCTAAAGATAGTTGATCGCCGAAACAAAAAGATTGAGCCGAGAAAGAAGCAACGGGAGTTTCAAGAATATTTATCGTTTGCTGAGCAGTATCAGGGCAGCCATTGGCAGTGTTAACAATAAGAGTAATCTGTGAGGAGCCGGAATTTGAAAATGTTACGACAGGGTTAATTGCTGAAGAAGCAGCGGGATTTCCACCGGTTATATTCCAGGAGTAAGAACTTATTGTATCACCCACACCAATGGTTGAAGTATTGGTAATGGTCAATGGAATATCTGCACAAACGTTTGAAGCGTTAAAAGAAGCAGCAGGATTCTGCGGAACATTTATGGTATATTGGATGGTATCGATGCATCCGGGGGAATAGGTGCCGGAAATTAAAGTGACAGAATGCGTACCTGATGGAAAGATAATGGAATCAGGGTTTGATACATTCGATGTTGCAGGAGAGCCGCTGTTGAAATTCCATTGCCAGTATTTAATCGGATCCTGGGGAGTAGGCGCAATACATTGAGAAGTAAAATCAACATAGCCGCAATGTGTTGTATAAATATAATTTGCTGTCACAGAAAAGTGTTTCGGAACATAACGTGCCGACCAGTTGCATCCGGAAGGCAAAGAAATTTTTACCGTAAATGTATCTCCCGGCTGTGCATAAGGAGTAATTATTTGTGTTGTGGCAAAAGGAATGGTATCCTTATTGAGAAACCATTCATAAGTATAATTATTAATTGGATCAGGAGATGAAGGAGCAACCAATGTGTCAGGAGCATTGGTATAACAGTTTGGTTTTAAAATTACAGACGATGATCCGCATGTAAAATCCCAGTAGGAATGAGCAAAATGTCCGCCTAAACGACAATCTGCATTGGTAATAACAACAGTCAAAGTTTGTCCTATATAAGCTGACAAGTTAACGCCTTCAATTGTCCAGGGTTTATAAATTGCTGTGTCGCGTATAAAGCCGCCACCGCCACCGCCACCGCCACCGCCACCCCCACCTCCACCAATACGAGCACGGTTACATGTATATTGACCGGGAAAAGATTCACTGGCTATGTAACGCTGATATGCGCAAGGAATGGTATCTCCAATAGGATCAAGAATCATAAACTCAACATAGGGCATATTATCAATCGTATGAGTTGAATCACCCGGGTTTTCCATCACAAATGCATAAGCATAAATAAAATTTGTATCAGCAGCACCAACCGTAAAACAATACGTCAGTCGCTCTGCGCAACCGGCGGGAAATGGATTAATTTGTGAGGAACAACCGCCACCTTGTCCATCCGTCATAGGTTGTCCAAGTTGGATCGAACTCATGCCAAAACCGGGAGGTGCTACAAGAGTAATAGGCGGATCCCCCGGTTTTACCCCGGGTGTTAAATTATCTATTCCCGGGCCGGTGGTAATATTAAATCTGTTTGGAGCCGGAACGGCAGAAGTCAAAATCAATCCAAGTGAATCATAATTTTCACCGTCTTCAGCCTGCCATACATCCCAACCATTTTCAGCTCCCATATTGTAACAAGTTCCACATGCTGACGAAGAAGTTTGCCTCGAATAAGAGTGTACGGATAATTTTCTGCCTTGCTGAATAATTAATTCATTTTGGGCGCGGATTGCATCCAAAGTTGCAGCGGGAATTGTATTTGATTTGATCTGCTCCGAAATAGATTTTTTTTCTTTGAAAAACACTTCTGCGTCATTTGTTTTACCCCGAATATTTTGTGCTGTTGAATGAAGCGAATCAAAGAGTAGAAAAGCCATTAAGAAAATAGCAATTCGTTTTGAAATTAAATAAAAAGCAATGTGTGTTGAATTCATAATGGGGGATCCAATTTCGTCAAAAAATTGTATAAAAAAAAATAAATCTGCTGAATTTGAAAATAGATTCCTGCTTTTTTGATCCATTCACAATAAGTACAAAATTGCCATATTTTGCGTTCTTTGATTAAAAAACAAGAATTATTCATATACGACCAGCCTTGAAAGGCAGATAAATATCACACAGCTAAAAATAACGGACGATTCCGATAGCTACCGAGGACCGTTGAAACGACGGGGGTTTTGATGTATTTGTGAGATGAAGGGAAGAACAGTTGGGTTATTAAGTCTGTAATAGCGGGTTTTAAAATATAAAAGCAAGAGAACTGGTAAAGATGGTTCAGCAAACACATGTAAGCAGGCCGGAAGATTATTTATACAGCAGCGCAAAAGAACATGCGGGCATGAAGGGGCCGGTCAAAGTTTCTCTTATTGAATTGCATTCCTTGTTTTACAGTTGATAGTATTGGGGATGTAAGTCGTAGTCCGCGCGAATAGATGTCTGTTCATTTAATCAAACGAATTACTCGTGCTAAGACTACTCCTAGCGGGTATTTTTATAGCTCATTATATCTTCTTATTTAGACCAAATTTTTATTGAAATGAGCCCCAAAATGATTCATAATGAGCTTTAAAAAAACAAATACGGCTCAAATATTTAATTATTATAGCTCATTATATTTCATATTTGATCCACAATATATATATTTGTGAGCTACAAATGATATGAATGTCGAAATCAAGCAAAAATATAAGCACCTTAATTATTGAGTATATCGAGTCGAACCCAATGCGTTCATCGAAGGAAATTCACGATGGGCTGGGAGAGAAAATAGGGTATGCGACTGTTAAGCGGATTCTGCAAAAACTTCTTTCAGAAAACCTGATTACAATAATTGGAAAGGGTAAAGGGACTAAGTACGAAATCAGTCAGGCGTATAATCTATTCCGTCCGATCGATGTTGAGCAATATTTCCGGAAAGAAATAGATGAAAGAATTATCAAAAATAATTTCAATCACTCTCTGATAAGAGAAACATTAAACCTTCAATCTATATTTTCAAAAGAAGAACTGGCACACTTAACGGATTTGCAAAATCAATATAAAAAAAATATTGCGAAATTATCATCTGCTGAATACTATAAGGAACTTGAACGTTTGGCAATTGACTTAAGTTGGAAGTCGTCGCAGATTGAAGGCAATACATATTCTTTATTGGAAACAGAACGTCTCCTTAAAGAAAAGGAAACTGCTTCCGGAAAAACTAAGGACGAAGCTGTCATGTTGCTTAATCATAAAGCAGCATTGGATTTTATTATAGCCAATCCTTCGTATGTAAACAAAATAACAGTTTCAATAATTGAGGATATTCATAGTATCCTGATTAAAGACCTTGGTATTGCACGCAACATCAGGAACAGTATAGTTGGTATTACAGGAACCAACTATAAACCGCTAGACAATAAATTTCAGATTAAAGAAGCATTGGAGGATATGTGTGCCGTAGTAAATGAAAAGGAAAGTGTTTTTGAAAAGGCATTATTGATTTTAATTTTGATTTCTTACATCCAGCCGTTTGTGGACGGGAATAAGAGAACGGCGAGAATTATCAGCAATGCTATACTGATGAATAATAATTTCTGTCCGATTTCTTTCAGGACAGTTGATTCTATTGAATATAAAAAAGCAATGTTAGTATTTTATGAGCAAAACAATATTAATGCGTTTAAGGAAATTTTTATAAATCAGTTTGAATTTGCTGTAGGAACTTATTTTTAATTAATTTAAACACGCAAAATTGGTTTTGTTTTGTAATTTCGGAGAAAATCGCTTTCTTCACTATATATTTTTTAAAATTGATACCGATGACAAGAATATTACAACTCCTACTTTTATTTACATGCAGTCATGTTGCTATGGCGCAACAAATCCCGTGGCTGCAAAGCGACACGCTTGGCTACAATTCCAATCCGCAACTGCCATTGCATAAGCTGGCAATCACAAGCAGGGGAGCGGTAGTGGCCAAACTCAGTACATCGCATCAATTGTTTGGCAATGAAATATTGGGTGATTATGCTTTGGATAATTTAGATAGCACCGGTGCTTTGTTGTGGCGAGTTATGTTGTCCGGAAAAGTGAAAGTAGCTGCTTTGGCTGTTGACGGTGCAGAGAATATTTATTTGGGCGGTGACTATATGGAAACCTTGTATATCAATGGCTCCGATTCAATGCTTAATACAGGCTCAGGTTTCAATAAAAATTATTTTCTCATGAGCTTTTCTCCACAAGGAATTTTGCGATGGAAGAAAAATTTATCGCTCACCAATGGTAATATTTATGATGTCACAACGATGGCAAAAGATGCTAATGGATTGGTGTGGTATGTAATGCAACGCCTAACATCCTTTGCGCATCAAATTACGCAACTGGATAGTAACGGCAATGAGTTGATAATGTATACAACATCAGACACTCGCTTATGCAATAGCATTAGTTTTGATGCGAATAACAATTTATACCTGTCCGGATCAACAGAGAGCGGAACCATTAGCATTAATGGTTTAACGGAAACGGTTCCGGAGTCGTATATGATGTTTGTGTCGCGCATCAACAATGCCGGACAAACATCATGGATACGATTAGCAATAGACATTACTTTTCAAACACCTCAGGTAGTGGCACTACCGAATGGAGATGCTATTCTCGGTGGGAATACTTTTGATTCGACCACATGGGGGTCGATAAATTTCCCCAATAATTTTTTCGGAACCAGTTTTTTCGTGACCAGAGTCGACAGCAATGCTAATTTTTTGTGGGGATATGGTTTACCTGTGAACGACACAGGCTACTTCGATGTAGGAAGCGGACATTTTTTTGATGTCGATGCCGTTGAAAATATTTATGTAACCGGAACGATGCAAGGGACCATACATTTTTCACCATCGTTGGTGGTGAACAGTGGCTTGCCGGCGACGTATAATTTAGGCATTTTAAAATTAGATAGCAGCGGACAAGTTTTGTCATTAAAATTAGGTGGTGGAATGAATTCGAATTTTCCTCAAGATCTATGGATGAGTGGAGCCGACAAAGGATATGTAGTTGCAACAATACTAGGCGAAGCCATTTTTGATTCTTTATCATCCGGAGTTGCCGGTTTACAATCGGCTTTGGTCATTCGTTTTGATGATGGCAGTACAACGACAGGCATAAATCCGGTGAAAGGAAAAGAATGGTCTATCTATCCCAATCCATTTACCGATCGATTGGTATTGCAAGGTTTTGATGGAAAAGTAAACGTGGAATTACTGAATGTACTTGGAAATGTAGTGAGTGAACAATACACTTTGAACGGAGAAATCAAATTGCCATCGCTGGCGAAGGGAATTTATTTTTTACGACAAGGCAATCAGGTGATGCAATTGGTGAAGGGGGAGTGAGAATGAAAGGTATTTTATAAAATGTATTTAAAGTCATTTGTAGTGATACAAATTTTATTTTCTTCCTTTATTATAATATTTTCCAGTTCACTCCTTGCATGTTCTATTCCGATAACGGATTGACTATATACATTTATGGAAATAGAAAATGCAAGGAATAATAACTGTAATTTATTTTTTGTCTGAAGCATTACAAAATTAATTTCTCAAAAATCTTCAATTTCGAAGGCATAAGAAGCGCTTAATGAGTTCAAATAGTCTCAAGATATATTCTGTATCCACCATAAGCGCCCATGGAACTGTCATAGGTATACAAGCCTTGTTTGATGTTAAGATCATTTCCAATTGCAGATTGCGTATCCAATGTAATAGTATTATCTACTGCCAAATTTAATTCATTTAATGGTATCGATCCAAGAGGTTTTGCAGCAAGTAAAATATCAAAATAATATTTACTGTTGTTAGGATCGAGCTCCAGAATAGTAGCGCATCCATCTAAAGGATTAACGTTGGGGACAGTGTGTTCCGGTGTTGGCCACCAAACGGGTTTACAAAGTCCAAAGCCTCTACAGTCTCTGCTGGTCCTTCCCCATTTATCCCAGCTAACAATGACAATTTCTCCTCTGACGGAGTTTGTCATTTCTTTGATTCTATCTTTGACCTCGACAAATTTGAGCTGCTTAGCAATATTGTCCTGATCAAAGGCAATGACTTTCTGTTCTTTGGAACAAGAACTAAATATTCCTGCTATAAAGACTGCTGTTCCGAAAATAAGTAGATTTTGTTTTTTCATATTATTATTTTTTAAAGGATTTATTCTGCAAAGTTGTTGTCAAAAGCTTTAAAATACAACCCAATGAAAGAAGGATAATTTATTAAATTAAGAAACCGTTTATTTATTGCTGTATAATAATGATAGGAAACTATTTTTTTTTATTTCAATCGAAGGCCTATTCCAAATTCTAAAGATAAATTTGCCAGATTACCATCAACAGAATTGATGTCTGAGCTTTTAAAGGGATAAGGGTATAGGGGCAAATACATTCTATAACTGAAAAAGTACTTCTTTGTTCCTACTTTAATATTATACATTAATCCCAAGTCCGGACTAGAAGAACTTACAACTACTATCACTTTTTCAAATTCGGGATTGTTTAATGTTTCTTTGAAGGTATCGTATTTTATTCCGGCCATAAGTGAAAATGTGTGAGAAGAATGTTTCCCATAAAAAGAAGCTCCAATTCCAAATTTTTGACTCAATGAATAATCATAGTTTGTTTTAATGTAATTAAAATCTCTGAGAAAAGCGTTGTTATAAGAAAATGAAGTATGCGAAACAATGCTAAGACGTTTTAAAATATTCCATTGCGTCAGGTTGCTCAAAAGCAAAGCCGGCATGGGATATAATTTTATCCCGATTCCCGGTTCAATTGTTAGTTGGCGATCCGTGATATTCTTCATGGAAGTTTTAGAGGAATCCAATTGACCAAATGCGGATGAAATATTTAGGAGCAATAAAGTGATAGATAAGTTTTGTATGAGTTTCATAATTATTTTTTTTTAGGAATATGGGTTTGATATATGTTAGAATTATCTGTTTTCGAAATAAAAATTTAAACCGTCAACTATGTTTGGGTTCCTGGATCCCATATGATCAAGATGTGGTTGGAGGTGACTGGTAATTTTAATGTCAGAATAGTTGTTAAGTAAACGCTGATGAAATGCTTCATACGGAGCAGGCATTCTTCCACTATTCTCCAGCTCGCCCAAACCCATGAATACCAGTTGATGATTATTTTTATTAATACCCCTGTTTTCTTTTTCGAATCGAAGCATTATTTCATTGTCGTACCAGATCGAAGGACTTAACATAAGGTAGTTGCCGAAAACAGTATT
>JAYURB010000098.1:0-11475 GCA_043756425.1 Bacteroidota bacterium | reverse complement strand
CATCGTTGTACCAATGAACCGTGGCAGTATCTGTTGCATTTAAAACAACAGCTCCCGGACCACAGATGGATTGATCTATA
Source organism: Bacteroidota bacterium (assembly GCA_043756425.1). Lineage (GTDB taxonomy): Bacteria > Bacteroidota > Bacteroidia > AKYH767-A > 2013-40CM-41-45 > JADKIH01. The sequence continues at coordinate 11,395 of JAYURB010000098.1, read as the reverse complement.
ACAAAAGGAGGTGCAGGTTTCAGGTAAATAATGGCTTTAACAGGCACAGGAGTACTGGGACACAACAAGCTTGTTTGTGCATAATAAGTAGTTGTTGAAGTAATTGTTGGTGTACTAAAAGAATATCCTGTTCCTAAAATAGTACCGTTAGGTGCATCAAACCAATAAATGGAATCCGGAGCTGACGCTGTTAATGTAACTGATCCTTCACCACAACGTGAATGGGCATTCACCATTGGCGGTTGCCCATTTGATACAGCAGTAGCAACAAGTGTATCTGAAAATCCTGAGCAACCCTGGTAAGTAATACGAACAGAATATGCTCCGGACAATGTTGCCGTATAGATAGTATCGGTTGCTAATGGAATATCAATGTTGTTTCTGCGCCATTGGTAAGCATAACCCGTGGTGTAATTTAAGTAAAGCGGTGAACCGGAGCCGGTACAAAAATTTGGGTTTCCGGCAATTTGAGCTGACGTTACTAATGATGAAGTATAAGCCTTTCCGGGGGAACCCCCGATACAACCTGTTGTCCAGCTATTTCCATCATTCAGATTAGCTGTATTGGATGTTAATTCACAAGTATACCCTAAACCATCAGCTGATGGTGGCCAGGGTGCCAATGTCTGGTAAAAAAATGAGAGGTAAAGCTGGTTGGTATGTGTGTATAACCTTATTTGATCGCCGCCATTGGAAAGATTAAATCCTAATGGACCAATGACATTCGTTACAGAAGGAAATGCTGCATTGAATTTAGACAGGTTGGAGGATACAACAAGATAACCATTAGAGGCTATTACTGTTCCAACCGGAAACGTATAGGTATCAAAATCATTTTGATCTTTAATTGTCCATCCGCTTATATCTAAAGCAAATGAACCATAGTTGTGTAGTTCAAGCCAGTCACTGGCATCCAATATTGAATCTGAATGGTAATTAAATTCCGTTACGACAAGTTGCGGTGTTTGTGCTGATCCGGTAAAATTTGCATTAATAGTCTCTGTAGCATTAGAGAAATTGTAAGTGGTCACCTGGTTAGCGTCATTGATACCATGATTGGAGCTCCAATTAGTAAATGTATAACCCGGATTAGGAATTGCAGTAATTGTTACAGGATTGCCATCAAAATAAACTCCTGTCCAAGGATAGCTTGTAGGTATGACTGTAGAAACCTGTATGCGTCCTGCTCCTGCCGGGTTTGTATTAAAAGTTAAGGTTACCTGCTGATTGAGGGTGAATTGTGATTGAATATGGTTTCGTTGTATTGCCGGTCGGGCATTGATAAAATTAACCATGCTGGTTATGTTCCCTTGCCATGTAGCGGGAGTGCTTCCCCATTTAATAAAATGATTGTTCATGTCAAAAGCCATGGAATCCTGAAACTGGTGCATAATCGGCAACATTTCTGACGGCAAAAAAATTGTATTTAACATGTCGGCAAACCGGTTGATGAAATATCTCTTATAGGTTGGATTATTCAGAAGAGCATCAAACATATTTGAACTGTAGCTGAATGCAACCGGGTTACGAGCCATTTCCAGGCGATCGTCGTTTACAGTATTTTTTAATCCTAAGCCGAAGTCAAGATCATAAACCAAGAATCTCCATTTAGATTCTGAAGTGTTTTTTCGCCACATCTGAATATTATTCGTCCAGTCTCCTATCCAATCACCGTTATTGTAAAATATCTCTGCTGAAAAATAATCCACATGATTTTTCAAGTCAAGGACTGAATCCATGTGGTTATAATACTGAGTAGTTGCCGGATTTTGTATAGTTGCATAATTATACATTTCCCAAAAGGTCAAATCACTTCCCTCCTGAATTCCAATGGTGGTTCCACTTTCCTTTAAGTAATCGATTTGGTTACGTGAAAGTCCGTAATTATTATTCATCCAGTGATGATCGTGATTTTCATCTATACAATACACTCCCCAGAATGCTCCATTTACATAAGCGACAACAGGCTCAGCAGCAAGATATCCGGTATAGGTAGGTTTTAATACACGCTCCATGAAAGCATCCCTAAAGTGAACAACGTTCCAGTCTGTTCCTGAATTCCTTAGAACAATATTATCAATATTGTCAATTAATGTTTTGTCAGTATAAAACGGATACTTAAAATTTCCCGAAGGCGTCTTAGTGTCCAGTTTAATTTCGAAACTCTTTTGCGGTTTTGCGCGTGAATAATTTCCATAAATTTTAATGTCTGCATCGAATGAAAAAACCCTGCTTTTCTGTTTATCAAAATATTCTATTCTTGCTGGTTTCTCCCAGTCTTGCCAGAAATTAGCTCCTTTAAAAGGTGATATGGGTGAAGCATTAGGCCCTAAAACATAAATACCTGTATTGTAATCCCAAAGATTTAATGAATCCGTCGTAATACTAAATACGGGTAGATGTACATCTTCATTGATAACATACGTATTGGTTACTGTCATACTTGGAATATAGGTTGCTGCGAAATTCCTGGCTCGAATGGTCTGAGTGCCGGAAAGTAAAATGGGGCCTGTATATAATGTTGAAGACGTCGTTGGAACATCGCCATTCGTTGTATAATAAATGGCGCCACCGGGAGTAGTGTTCGTTATTGAAAGTAATTGAGAAGATAAATAAAATCCGGCTGCTAAAGAAAAAACAGGTTGATCTGCATATCCAATATAACAGGTTGATGAATTATTGCTTGTTCCGGCTGTTGGAGTGTTAATCACACACCAGTTATTGGAACCATCAGGTTTACGTCCAACAGAGTTGTCGGATTGCATTTCAGTATAACGCTGCCGGTCAATAAGTGTGCCTGCCGGGTTCGTAAGAAATATCGTAGAACCGGATTTAGAAAGTTTAAAATTAGCAGAAAGATAACCGGTACCCGGATTATTAAACCATGACGGTGGGGTAGAATTTGGAAACAAGGTATTGCTGCTTTGTATTCCAAAGGATAAAAATGGAGCTGCCGTTAAATCATTGGACGTGTTGCTTTCATTGTGTACTTCAACAGCAAGAACATTGGTGCCTTGTTGGATAATAGATTTTAAATATACAGGGTCTATATAAAATGAATCCGGCGAAAAGCCCTGATACATTAAAGCTTCATGAGATATAAAGGAGATGTCATTATAAACAGGTAATACGCCGGGGCTTCCCAGGTTTGCGCGTGCGATTTCATATCCGTTGAGATAAGCAACAAATCCATCGTCATAATCAATATTGAAAACTGCTTTCAATATTTTTGTGGAATCTGTTATGATAAATGACTTACGCATCATAATTGAACGACTGCTTAAAGATATTGATGTGCGATCGTCTCCATCCCCAAAGCCAATGCTGGCAGATCCGGATTGCCAGGTCATGTCGTTAAATGTTAAATTCCTCCAATCGGTACTTGGCTGACTTGTTCCGGGATAATATTTCCATAATGTAAAAGCATCAGATTGAATTGGCATCTCCCAATGATTCACAGCGAGTGTATCGTTTTTATTGGTAGGAAAAACTAAAAGATAACTAAAACCCGGAAGTGTATAATTTGGAAATGTAAACTTATAAGGCTTTAAAGAATCTATTGATAAACCATACCCATGTAAATTTATAGGAGAACCACCCTTATTATATATTTCTATCCAATCGTTGTAAGAACCATCAGGGTTTGCATAGTTGCTAATATTTGAAGAAACATATTCATTAATTACTATTTGTCCAATGGATAAACGTGATATTAATACGAAGAATAAGAATACAAGTAAATACTTTTTCATTTAATTTATTAAAATAGTGAATTTCACACTCTGCCTTTCTAAATTTAGGTTGACAACGAACATTGTTTCAAACTAATTTGGTTAATCAATAAAAATTGATGTTAAATACCAATATCTTCAGGATTATAGAGGAATGTAAAAATATGAAAAATAACAGCTGATAATCAGCTGTTTCCATGAATTTTTGAAAAATGAAACGATCTCCTAAATAGGTGCTTTTTCTTTTAAAATTGGAGGGTTTTTAGTAAAGAGACCCCTAAATCTCATTCAAAATTCATAATTCATCAACTGCCTGAAACCCTTTCTGAATAAGGCTTTCAGGATAACATTAATTAAAGATAATACTCCTTTGATCACAAAAAAACTACTTTCCTATTCCACAAGCAAATTAAACGTAATCACATTTTCCGCTGAACGCAAAGTCAGAAAATACATTCCCTTTGCAAGTGGCGACAAATCTATCGTCTGAGTATTTAATCCGCTTTGTATCTGAATGTCTTTCTGAATGAGAATCTGTCCCGCTACATCACAAATGTTTAATACGGCATTGATATCTTTCTTGCTTTCTGCCAGAATATTTATTTTATCCTTAGCAGGATTCGGATAGACTGTAATAAGTCCGTTCCACAAATGGTTTTCCTGAATACCAAGTACAACAGTTATAGTAATTGCATCGGTACCGGTACATCCGTTTAAAGAAACATCTACTGAATAGGTATTTGTTGCATTCACGACAATGGTTTGTGTTGTTTCTCCTGTTGACCACAGATAAGAATCGAATCCGGCACCGGCATCAAGAACAAATGAAGAGCCCGATAAGACAGTAGTGTCATTCCCCAGAAAAACAGATGGGCCGGGTGTTACGAATGCAGTAACAGCGGTAGGATAACTCGGACAATCATTTACTGCCAATGCATAATACACCGTTGTAGCGTTCAATACTGGAGTTAAAAAGGTAGCTCCCGTATGTAAAAGATTCCCTCCTAAAGCTTGGTCATACCAGTAAATTGTATCATTCGCTGTTGCACTCAAATAAACTGCACCCACTCCGCATACCACCCCATCGTTACCAATTGGAGAAGCCGGTAACGGTTTCACAATAGCAACAACAGGAACTCTTGAACTGCTGCATACATCAATATTATCTGTATAATAGGTTGTTGTTTGAGTGATCGATGGTGTGGTAAACAATGAACCTGACCCAATAGCGGTTCCTCCGGAAGGTGTGCTATACCAGAAAACCTGGAAACTAGCAGTTGCATAAAGGTCAACTCCCCCGGGGCCGCAACGGGATGAGTCTGCTGCCGTTGGAGGAAGCGGTATATCATGAACGATTGCTTTTACCATAGCACGAGAACTTGGACATCCATTGTTTGACTCTACATAATAATTTTGTGTTTTTGTAAGAAAAGGAGTTGTAAAATTAACTCCACTTCCAACCAAGTTTCCGGCAACAAGAGAATCATACCAAAAAACCGGAGCTAAAGCACTTGCTGTTAATGTAAGTGTACCATTGCCGCATCTTGAAGCGTCATTTGCAAAAGGCGGTGGAGAAGAGGTTACAGTTACATTTAAAGCGACCCTTTCGCTGATACAAGTAGAAACTGCTTCAGCATAAAAAATAGTGTCATGAGATATTATGCCTGTGGTAAAGGTATTTCCTGAATTGATCAAAGCCCCACTGGTAGCATCGTTATACCAATTTACAGCTGCTGTATCAACAGCATTTAATACTACGGCTCCAGGTCCACAAATGGTTTGATCGTAAACAAGAGGCGCCGCAGGTATTATATTTATGGTTGCCGGTACGGGTACAGCAGTGCTTGGGCAGGATAAGCTTGTTTGTGCATAATACGTCGTAGTTGATGTAATTGTTGGCGTGGTAAAAGTTGTTCCTGTACCGATGATATTACCATTTGGAGCATCAAACCAATATATGGAATCTGTTGACGATGCCGTTAACACAAGCGATCCTTCACCGCAACGTGAATTAGCATTTACAACAGGCGGTTGACCATTTGTTACAATGGAAGCAGTTAAAGTATCCGAAATTCCTGTGCATCCCTGATACGAAACATAAACTGAATAATTGCCGGGTTGTGTTGCAGTGTAAACAGTATCTGTTGCTGATGTTATATTAATATTGTTATTGCGCCACTGATAGCTATAACCGGGCGTATAGTTCAAATATAGTGTTGTACTGGAACCGGGACAAAAACTTGAATTTCCTGAAATATGCGTAGCTGTGGCTAACCCTGTTGTTGTATAAGCTCTTCCCGGGGATCCTCCAATACATCCCGGAAACCAGCTGTTTCCATTGCTTGGGTTGGCTGTATTTGATATTAGTTCACACGTGTAACCTAATCCATCAGGAGTAGTTGGCCAAGGACTTGTTGTCTGAAAATAAAACGAAAGATAGAGCTGACCGGAATAATTAAAAATTCTGATTTGATCTCCTCCATTGGAAAGGTTAAACCCTAAAGGACCAATAACGTTGTTTACTGCAGGATATGCTGTTCTGAATTTATTAAGATTAGAGGAAACTACCAGATAAGCATTGGGCGCTATTACAGTTCCTATAGGAAAAGTATAGATATCGTTATCGTTTTGATCTTTAATCACCCAACTGCTAAGATCAAGAGTGAATGAACCACTATTATGAAGCTCAATCCAGTCGCCGGCATTTGTAATAGAATCTGAATTATAATTAAACTCACTGACTGATAATAGAGGTGTTTGTGCAGATCCATTAAAATAAGCGGTAATCGTTTCAGTTGTATGAGTAAAACTGAATGACTTCGACTGATTAGGATCATTATTTATTCCCTGGTTTGAACTCCAATGATCAAATGTATATCCCGGATTCGGAATAGCTGTTATTGTAACAGGATTGCCATCAAAGTACACACCTGTCCATGGATATGTTTTCGGTATTACTGTAGACACCTGTATTCGACCGGCATTGCTAGGACTAGTTTTAAAAGTCAGGGTGACCTGCTTATTCATGTTGAATTGCGACTCAATCTGGTCTCGTACTATGGCAGGACGTGCATTGATAAAACTAACCATGGAGTTTATGCGTGACTGCCACGAGCTAACGCTGCTTCCCCATTTTGCAAAATGACGAGTCATATCGTATGCCATGGAGTCCTGAAACTGATGCATTATCGGTAGCATTTCTGAAGGTAAGAAAATGGTATTTATCAGATCTGCATAGCGGTTTATAAAATATTTTTTATAGGTAGGATTATTTAAAATTTTATCAAACATGTTTGAGGTATAACTGGAAGCGGTTGGATTGCGGGCAATTTCCAGTCGGTCATCGTTAACAGAACCCTGAAGCGCTAAACCAAAGTCAAGATCATAAACAAAATATCTCCATTTACCACCTGTATAATTGGGCCTCCACATTTGAATGTTGTTTGTCCAGGGGCCTAACCAATCTCCATTATTATAATACGTTTCAGCTGCAAAATAATCAGTATAGTTTTTAAGGTCCAGAACAGAATCCATACGGGCATAATACCCCGATCCTGTAGGGCTTTGTGTGGTTGCATAATTATACATTTCCCAAAACGTAAAGGCGCTTCCTTCCTGAACTCCAAGATAACTGCCACCTTCTTTTAGATAACTGATTTCATCTCTGGAAAGTCCGAAATTGTTTTTCATCCAATGACGATCGTGATTTTCATTCAATTGATAAACTCCCCAATAAGAACCGTTCAGATATGCAACAACAGGTTCAGCAGCAAGATATCCTGTATAGGTTGGCTTTAATACACGCTCCATAAACGCATCCCTGAAGTGAACCAAGTTGCAATCCGTCCCTGAATTCCTTAGTACAATATTATCAATTGCATCAATGAATGGCTTGTCACTATACAATGGGTACATAAAATTTCCACCGGGTGTTTTATTGTCAAGTTTTAATTCAAAACTTTTATTGGGTTTTGCACGGGAATAGTTTCCGTAAATTTTTATATTAGCAGGAAAAGTAAAAACTCTGTTTTTCAGTTTATCGAAATATTCAATGTTGGCGGGCTTTTCCCAATCCTGCCAGAAATTGGCTCCCTGATAAGGTGAAGTTGTTGATGCATTCGGTCCCATAACGTATATACCCGTATTATAGTCCCAGAGATTTAATGAGTCAGTAGTAATTGTTATTACAGGTAAATGTGTAGTCTCATTGATAATATAGGTATTTGTTATTGTCTCACTTGGAAGATATCCTGAAGCAAAAACCTTGGCGCGAATTGTTTTACTACTACTCACATTTAGCGAAGAAGAATATTGTGTCGAAGATGTCGTTGGCTCATTTCCATTCGTCGTATATCGAATTACTCCTCCCGGAGTTGTTTTGGTAATGGTAATTGACTGCGATGAGGAATAGAATCCGGGAGTTTTAGAAAAAACAGGATTACTGGCATAACCGGTATAACAAGTCGAAGAACTGTTGCTGGCACCCGGAGTAGGAGTTTTTATAAGACACCAGTTATTGGATCCGTTGGAAACGCGACCTCTGGAGTTGTCCGGTTGCATTTCAGTATAAGACTGTTTATCTATTAATGCGCCGGAAGGATTAGTCAGAAATATAGTTTCTCCATACTTGGAAAGCTTGAAGTTTGCTGATAAAAACGAGGCTCCGGGATTTCGAAAGAAGGAGGGCAAACTGGAATTCGAAAAGACTGAACTGCTGCCCTTAATTCCAAAAGTTAAGAATGGAGCAGCTGTTAAATCGTTAGAAGAGTTGTTTTCATTGTGTACTTCGACAGCAAGAACATTGGTTCCCTGTTTAAGGATGGATTTTAAATAAACCGGATCAATATAAAACGAGTCCGGTGAAAAAGTTTGGTATACGACAGCTTCATGTGATTCAATTGCAAGATCATTATATAAAGGGCGGTTCCCTTTCACACCGAGATTAGCGCGGGCAATCTCATATCCATTGAGATAAGCAACAAAGCCATCGTCGTAATCAATATTGAAAACTGCTTTTAATATTTTTGTTGAATCAGAAATCGTAAACGTTTTGCGCATCATTACTGAACGGCTGCTCGTTGAAATCGTAGTACGGTCGTCAGAATCCCCAAAGCCAATACCGGCCGGACCTGATGACCAGCTTCCATCGTTAAAGGATAAATTTCTCCAGTTAGTATCGGGCTGACTTGTTCCTGCAAAATATTTCCATGTCGTTGACTGATCTGCTTTTACTGCAGCTTCCCAATGGTTGACAAGCAGTGTGTCGTTTTGGCCTGTAGGAAAAACCATTACATAACTATTGCCGGAAAGACTATAAGAGGGAAAAGTAAACTTAAATGGCTCTAAAGAATCCACGGATAATCCATACCCTTGAAGATTAATAGAGGAACCTCCCGTATTATAAATTTCAATCCAATCGTTGCGTTCTCCGTTTGCATTAACGTAACCGGATACATTCGACGGCACGAATTCATTTATAACAACCTGCCCATAGGATCGGTTAATTAATACAGAAAGAAAAAAGTAAAATCCAATAAAAAACTGTTTATTCATTTATGTACGGAAATATTAAATTTACATTAATAATCAAATATAAAATAAGTCAAAGAATAACTATCATTAATTTGATTAATTGATTAAGAAAATTGGTAAATACGCTGTCATTAGCCTATTTCAGGGGGCAAAAATATATATAATTTTTATTGATTATTTAATATTCACATAACACTTATGCAAAAAATAAACATTCTACCGGGCGAAGAAAATATTAGTTTTTGAAGAAAAATCAAACAAAAACAGTAACTTTGAATATCAATATCAACATATCATGAACCAGTCGCGTCGTAAATTCATCCGCCAATCATCTTTGGTAGCCCTTGCAGGAATAGGCTTTCCAGCCATTTCTTCCGGCATTATTAATGAAACCGGTTCTGCCGGAAGCTCCTTTTTTTCAGATGAGCCTTTCACTTTGCCCAATTTACTCTATGCCTACGAGGCCCTGGAACCCAATATTGATAAGATGACAATGGAAATTCACCACACCAAACATCATCGTGCTTACGTCGATAATCTTAATAAAGCAGTCAAGGAACTAACGACTATTCCTTCTTTGGATGAGCTTGTTAAAAACGCTTCTAAATTTTCAATGGCTGTGCGAAATCATGGCGGAGGGCATTGGAACCATTCTTTCTTCTGGAAAATTATGAAACCCGGCGGTGGGGGAAGTCCGACAGGAAAAATTGCTGCTGCCATTAATAGTTCTTTTGGCTCTTTCGATGAGTTCAAAACAAAACTTGAAGAGGCTTCTCTAAAACGCTTTGGTTCAGGTTGGGCTTGGCTCATTGTTGATGCAAATAAAAAATTAGCTATAGGCTCAACGCCCAATCAGGATAATCCGCTCATGGATTTATCCGATTTAAAAGGCTCGCCAATAATCGGTATTGATGTGTGGGAACATGCCTATTACCTAAAGTACCAAAACCGCCGGGCTGATTATGTAAAATCTTGGTGGAATTTGTTAAACTGGGAAGAGATCAATAAAAATTTGGAAGCTGCAGGTTAAATTTCTAATTCCTTTTTACAATAATTTTCCTCGTGAAAGAATGCTTTTCTGAAACGATTTCAAGAAAATAAAAACCCTCTGCGATTAGTGCGGGTAAAATAAAGATATAGTCATCGTACAAAAATGGAATATCCCTTATTAATAGTTTCATCCCGCGAATATCACTAAGGATAATTTTCCCTTTCCCTCCATTATTTATTCCGGATATATGAATCATTTCAGATGCCGGATTAGGATAAATAGTGAATATTGGATTTGTCAATTCTGCAACACTGACATTTAAATAAGGATTCCCATACACATAGTTTCCAAATTTAGCTCCGATCAGATAGGTTCCCCATTCTCCACCTTGACCAATGTATCTTTCATAAATAAGACCCTGATGCGTATTAAACCCATAATAATCGTAAATCCCGTCAACTACTCCCGTTACAATACAAGATGTATCAATTAAAAATGAATTCCATGAAAATTCTTTCTGATAATATTTTACGGGTTGAACACTGTCTGAATAAATATTTAAAAATGAAGTCCCATATAATTCATTGCCTTCCACTCCCGACCATGATACACCAATATCATGGATCGGGGTATTAAGTAGGGTTCGGAAATTCAGATCGGAATATATCCTTGAGCCCATGTTGTGGATCGTCGTTACATTATTGTACCGGTCGATTTTAATTCGATCAAAAGTATATCCAAAGGAGTCGGGATAAACAAATAATTGCGTAATGCTATCCTGATAATATTCTGTATACCCACCCGGACCCCAATAAACAATATTTTCAAATCTCCATTTTAAAATATCACCAACTTGGTAGGGCATGTAATCTACAAATTGCGGCGGTTGGAAACCATAATTTCCCGTAGAATCAGTAAAACCAATTAATTCCAGTTTTCTTGGATAATTATTTGTCAAATGCGAAAATGGAATGAAGTTAATAAAACCGTGATGTTTGCTCAGGCTTATTATAGGATTGGGTGTAACAACGTTTGTATGGAAGAATTTAATGCTGTCAGGCTGCCCAAATAATATCACTGCTTTTAAACTGTCGCAATGGATAATAACGGGATTTGTCGAATTTAAAACCCATGAATCTCC
>JAYURB010000097.1:0-2002 GCA_043756425.1 Bacteroidota bacterium | reverse complement strand
GATGACTGGTCATCATAATTATTAATGCATTAATAACCAATAAAAAAAATCCAAGGGTAAAAAGGGTTATTGGTATGGTTAAAATAACCAGTATCGGCTTTACAATGGCGTTTAATAAGGATAAAACTGCAGCTACAAGGATGCCAGTGATAGCTGTATCAATATGTACTCCCGGCAATATGAAGGAAGTGATTATGACAGCCAATGTGCTAATGATCAATTGAACAAGAAAATTCATCACTAAATTTTCCGAAAGGTAAAAAATTACTGTTTGAAAATAATTTTAAAAATTTTCTTAGCCTATATGAACCTAAGAAAACTTATTTATTTTTACAGCCCAATCTGATTTACTATGAGCAATGATCTTGAAAATGGCCAGAAGTTTTACAGAGATGTAATGACGTATTTCGATAAGGCCGCTGCCTTTACAGATTTTGAATCTGGACTTCTCCAGCAAATCAAAATATGCAACAGTATTTACAAATTCTATTTTCCCATTGAAATTGATGGGAAACTGGAAGTTATCGAAGGTATACGTGTACAGCACAGCCACCACAAAACGCCTACTAAGGGTGGTATTCGTTACAGTGAATTTGTAAATGAAGATGAAGTAAAAGCCTTAGCAACCCTTATGACTTTCAAATGTGCTGTTGTTGACGTGCCTTTTGGAGGTGCAAAAGGAGGGATAAAGGTCAATCCCCTTCAGCATAAAACCAAGACACTGGAAAGAATTACCCGCCGATATACAACGGAACTTATTAAAAAAAGTATGATTGGAGCAGGTATTGATGTCCCGGCCCCTGATTACGGTAGTGGACCACGTGAAATGGCATGGATTGCAGATACCTATGCTACATTTAAATATGATGATATTAATGCCTTAGGTTGCGTTACCGGAAAACCCCTCGGCCAGGGCGGTATTCATGGACGAACAGAAGCAACCGGACAAGGTTTATATTTCGGCGTTAGGGAAGCATTAAGCAATGTAGAAGACATGAAGGCCTTAGGCATTCCAACAGGCATTGGAGGTAAAAGAATAATCGTTCAAGGACTTGGTAATGTTGGTTATTACTCGGCTAAGTTTTGTTCTGAAGGCGGAGGAATAATTGTTGGTATTGCTGAACGTGAAGGTGGTATATATAATCCCAATGGTCTCGATGTAGAAAGTGTATTTAAACATAGAAAAGACAGCGGTTCTATACTCAATTACCCGGGAGCAAAAAATATTGCCGACCCAATGGCTCTTCTTGAAATGGAATGTGACATATTAATTCCTGCCGCTCTGGAAAATCAGATTACTAAAGACAATGCACCCAATATTAAAGCTAAAATTATTGCCGAAGGCGCAAACGGACCGGTTACCAAAAACGGTGAAATGGTTCTCAATCAAAAAAATGTAATGGTCATTCCTGACCTCTATCTCAATGCAGGCGGTGTTACCGTATCCTATTTCGAATGGCTTAAAAATCTTTCTCACGTTCGTTTCGGCCGTATGGAAAAGCGATTCCAGGAAGTGGCAAATAATGAATTGATAGCTGCGGTCGAAGGTATTACCGGCAAATCATTGGATGCTAAAAGAAAAAAAATTGTATCGCACGGTGCCGATGAAATAGATCTTGTCAGATCAGGACTCGAAGAAACAATGATTTTTGCCTACAATGAAATCAGGGAAATAAAAATGAGCGATAAGAAAATTGATGATTTACGTACGGCTGCTTTTGTAAGTGGTATTCGGAAGTTGGGGGTAAGTTATCAGGCGCTGGGGATTTTCCCTTAATGGATAAATAATTAATAAAAACAAAAAAAGGAAAGCAGTTATGTTTTCCTTTTTTTGTTTTTATCCTTTTATCCTTTTATCCTTTTATCCTTTTATCCTTTTATAGGAATTAATTCGATGATAGATTAAATAATCATCATAGCATCCCCATAACTATAAAACCTATATTTCTCTTTCACCGCTACCTTGTAAGCATTCATAATATGCTCATAGCCTCCAAAAGCT
>JAYURB010000096.1:0-2003 GCA_043756425.1 Bacteroidota bacterium | reverse complement strand
TAAAGAAATTCTGTATGGAATACCTTCCTGCATACATGATTCCGGATAAATTTGTATTTTTGGATGCCCTGCCCAAAACCAACAGCGGAAAGGTCGATTTACAGGCCTTAAAAAAATTAGTATGATTAATTATGAATTAAGTAAAGAGCAAAAATTGCTTCAGGATTCTGTTTATGAATCGTCTCGAAGCATGGATATATCCTTGCCTTTTCTCAAGCGCTGGAAATACATGGCCAATACCGGTATCATAGGCACATGCATCAATCGTGCTTATGGAGGATCCGATTTAGGAGCTTTTGAAATGCTGCTGGCTCTTGAAGCAATGGCCAAAGGAAATCCCGATAATGGACTTTCTTTTGCCATTGCCGCCCATACATTATCATGCGTAATTCCCATTTATCAATACGGAACTGAAAAACAAAAACAAAATTTTCTGCCGATGTTAATCTCAGGTGACCTGATTGCCGCTAATGCTATGACTGAAAGCGAAAGTGGATCAGATGCCTTTAACATGCAAACTAAAGCCGTAAAAAAAGGAAATAATTATTCATTGAACGGAACAAAAACATTTGTCTCAAACAATGAACCATCAGGCTTAGCTTTAACTTATGCAACTACAAATTCCGATAAAGGATTTTTTGGCGGAATAACCTGCTTCCTTGTTGAAAGAGAAAAATATTCAATCGGTTCACAGTTTAAGAAAATGGGTCTGGAGAGTTGCTCGCTGGGAGAAATTTATTTTAACAATACAGAATTAACCAGTGACAATATTTTAGGCGAAGTTGGTGGTGGCGGACCTATCTTTAATCATTCAATGGAATGGGAAAGGATATGCCTGGCGGGAATTCACATAGGTGCTATGGAGCGAATACTTGCTAAAACAATTGAATTTACAAGACAAAGAAAAAGTCAGGGACAAAGTATTGCAAAATTTCAGGGTGTTTCGCACGCACTTGCTGATATGCAGGTTTTACTGGAAGTATCTAAAAGTTATTCCTATAAAGCCGCATGGATGCTCGATAGAAAACAAAATGTAAGTAAAGAGTCGGCTATTACAAAACTTTTCGTAAGCAATTCGGTTAAAAAATTCATGCTGCAAGCCATGCAAATTTTTGGCGGTTACGGCTATATTTCCGAATATGGAATTGAACAGGAAGTAAGAGACGCTTTAGCTTCCACCCTTTATTCCGGAACTTCTGAAATTCAAAAAAATATTATTGCTTCGAATCTTGGAATTTAAAAAATCGTAAGCTAAAATTTACTATATTTATTAAATCATATTTTCAATTAATTAAAATGCAAATACCGGAAGATTTCATTATCATAGGCGGCGGACCGGCAGGTTCAACAATTGCTACACAACTTGCACGAAAAGGCCATACGGTAACTGTTTTTGAAAAGGAAAAATTTCCCCGCGAACATGTTGGAGAATCCTTATTACCCTTTTGTTATGAAATGCTGGAAGAGCTGGACCTGCTTGATGACATGAAAAAATACATGGTTCGCAAACCCGGAGTTATGTTTATCAGTGCCGATGGAAAAAAGAAAAACACCTATTGCTTTAACAAGGTTATTCATGATGAAAGCGCTTTGTCTTTTCATGTTTTACGTGCTACCTTCGATGATATGCTTTTGAAAAACAGCAGAAAATTCGGAGCTAAAGTATATGAAGAAACTAAAGTAGCCAATGTTGAACTCAACAGGGAAGATGAAACCGTAAAAGTAGATGTGACGGACTCCAAAGGAGCCACGCAAACATTTTATGCAAAGCAATTAATAGATGCAAGTGGACAAGATACTTTTATTAGCCGTAAACTAAATAATAAAAAATCTTTCGATAACCTCGACCGTATTGCACTCGCTACACATTGGAACCTCGATTCAATGCCTGAGTTTATCGACGTTGGCATACAGCCAATCGTATATTTGGGTGGAGATAAAGCAGGATGGATTTTTGTAATCCCCGTAGGAGTTAACAGAATCAGTGTTGGCGTTGTATTGAA
>JAYURB010000095.1:0-4574 GCA_043756425.1 Bacteroidota bacterium | reverse complement strand
ATATTCGCTGCCGAAGCCACACGGTTCGTTAACTTTGTAATATAATAGGGTCCACCAATAATATCCAACTCACCGCTTTTTTTCAGTTCATTGGTTACTGTAAGAATATCAATGGGCTCAGATCGTTCAAATAATCGACGAATTGCTTTAAAAATAAGTCTGTGCGAATCCTTATAAAATGAGTCAGGATTCAATATGTCTATTACCTTCGTTAAAGCATCTTTCTCAAGCATTAAAGCTCCAAGGGTCGCTTCTTCAAGATCAAGAGCCTGAGGAGGTAGTTTTCCGAAATACTGGGCCTGAAATGAATTATAACCCTGTTTAGCGGGAGCTCTCTTCCTGGAAACGGTTTCGTTCAATGGATTTTGTTCTCCTGTCTCGCTCATTTTTTGAATAAATCGGAATTAATGGATGACTTACTAAATATAGTAATAATTGGGGGGATTGCGAAACTAAAGAAAAGCGTTTCCTCAACCGGCTTTGTTAATAACTTTCATAACTTTGAATTACAATGATTCAATGGATCAGGCGAAATAAAAAATTGATTTTAACAAAAGGGATTCCTCCTATTTTCCAATTCGGCTTGGTTTTTATTTTTATTTTTCTTTTTACTTTTTATTCCTGTAAAAAAGAAAATGACAATTCAATTACAGTAAAAATAAATTTTCCTGCTAATAATTTTCAGGGTTTTTTCAACGATTCAATTAATGTTAAAGCTGAAATTACTGCAACATCAATAATTAAAAGTGTAACTATTCGTTTAACAGATCTTTCTTATGTGCCTGTTACCAGCTCTTTAGTTTTGTATCCGGGAGTAAAAGATTTTACACTAAATACTTTTTATCTAAATGATAATAATAGTGCCCCTTCAGGAGATTATTACCTTGAAATTTCCGCAAGTGACGGAGATATTACGGAATATGGCTATACAACGATATTCCTTAATGCTTTACCCCGAAAAGTTAAAGCATATTATGTTTTAACAAGAAATAGTAATTCATTTTTTAATGTTTTTAAATCGGATTCAAATTCGTTAAATTTGGAGAAAACTGTAAATGGTGATTTTATTGGATCTTCTGTTGATTCAAAATATGGTTTATTTTATACCTGTGGTTCCATTACCGGTAACTTAAACTATTTTAATTCAGCTGACTTTTCAGATGTTTTTACATTGTTTCCAAACTCTTCTCCTACACCCACATTTATTTCATTTCATCATTCAGGAGAATCAAATTTTATTAGTTTTTACGACGGCTCCATCAAAGCTTTTGATTATACCGGTTATAAAACATTTGAAACCGGACCGGATCCGTATTATTTTTCTACCCTACTGTATAAAAGTGATGATTATGTAATTGCTGAATTACAATCAACAGGCGTTCTAAATCAAAGAAAAATTGCTGCATATTTTTATCCAAGTGGCGTAATTCGCCAATCACTGAATGTAAATTTTGATATTATAGGAATAAACGATTTTTCCTATGATGAAAAGTTAATTTTTGCCACTGAAAATGGGCGTTCATTAATTTATAAATATTCCATTTCTTCCAATAATATTTCACTCTTTAAAGATGCAGGCTCTATTGACTGGCAAAACGTTACCTTCTTGTCTTCTACTGAATATATTATTTCTTCCTTACAGGGTGTTTATCAATATAATTTGCAAACGGCTTCTGTCCTTAAAGTGGCGAATTTTCAGTGCTTCAATTGTGAATTTGATTTCGTAAATAACTTATTGTTATGTCAGTCATCCAATGAAATTCATATTTTAAATGCAAGCACTTTCCAGGAAAATTATTCGATTCCATTGCAGGACTCAATCATTGACTGTGAGGTACTTTACAACAAATAAGTGTCCATTTTTTTTTCTCATCAATTAATAGTAATTTGCAATAATCTTTCTATAAAATATTAGAATTAATCAATAATTCTGATTTTCCAAAAAGTTAGAATTAATAAAATTCAAAAACACTATGAACTTCCTCGATTTTGAAAAACCAATCTCTGAGTTAGTCGATCAAATAGAAAAGCAGAAACTGATAGGAGAGAAAAATAAGGTTGACGTTAGTGTTGCCGTTAGACAGCTTGAAATTAAACTGGAAGACATCCGTCGAAACCTTTATTCAAACCTTACTCCCTGGCAGCGTGTTCAGCTTTCAAGGCATCCGGATCGTCCCTATACATTAGCTTACATTGAAGCGATAACTGACAAAGATTTCGTTGAAATGTATGGCGACAGAAATGTAAAAGATGATAAAGCTATCATCGGCGGCTTAGGTTCTATCGATGGCCAGACAGTTATGTTTATCGGACAACAAAAAGGAGCTACCACCAAGCAACGTCAGTTTAGAAATTTCGGCATGGCAAATCCTGAAGGATATCGTAAAGCATTACGACTGATGAAGCTTGCTGAAAAATTTAACAAACCTGTTGTTACTCTTATTGATACTCCCGGTGCTTTTCCGGGACTTGAAGCAGAAGAACGCGGACAAGGCGAAGCAATTGCACGGAATCTCTTTGAAATGGCACGATTAAAAGTTCCAGTTATTTGCATCATCATTGGAGAGGGCGCGTCCGGCGGCGCTCTTGGTATTGGTATTGGCGATCGTGTGCTAATGTTAGAGAACACTTGGTATTCTGTCATCTCCCCTGAATCATGTTCCTCTATACTCTGGAGAAGCTGGGACTTTAAAGAAAAAGCAGCTGAAGTTTTAAAATTAACTGCTGAAGATATGCTTAAGCAGGGATTAATTGATGGAATCATTAAAGAACCCATTGGTGCAGCACATACTCACCCTGAACAAATGTTCCGTACTGTTAAGAATGAAATATTAAAACATCTCGCTGTACTTACAAAAGAAGACAGAGCGACGCTGATAGATAAAAGAATTAATAAATTCTGCTCCATGGGTGTTGTTGTCGAAGTTGATGATAAAGAACCAAGTCCCGCTCATACTTAAATAATGAATCAACAACATTCACATATGAAAGAAGCCATTCAACTTTCTTTCGATACCATGCGCAAGAATACAGGCGGTCCTTTTGGTGCTGTTGTCGTTAAGGACGGTAAGATAATCGCTCGTGGTTTTAACAAAGTTGTTTCTACTAATGATCCTACAGCGCATGCTGAAGTTGTTGCAATAAGAGAAGCCTGCAAAGTTCTTAATTCATTTCAGCTTGATGGATGTGAAATCTATACAAGCTGCGAACCTTGTCCCATGTGCATGGCTGCCATTTATTGGGCACGACCTGAAAAAGTTTATTACGCTAATTCCAAAACCGATGCAGCAAAAATCGGCTTCGACGATGCTTTTATTTATGAGCAACTAGCGCTTCCCTATCCATCCCGACAAATTCCTTTAGAAAGAATCATGGCCTCCGAAGCCCTCGAAGCTTTCAAAGAATGGGAAAACAAATCCGATAAAGTTCGGTACTAACTTTTGCGAACTTTGCGGTGTAGCTTTGCGAACTTTGCGGTAAAAATTTTAATTTAAAATATAACCGCAAAGTTCGCAAAGGTCAAACGCAAAGGACGCTAAGAGAAGGCAACTTATTTTATTAATACTAAATATAAAGACCCTCGAAGCATTGCTCTCCTTCCCGAATTGTAAAATAAATTTAGGTCTTCACGTCACAGAGAAACGCTCCGATGGCTTTCATACTATTGACACTATTATGGTTCCTATTGAGTGGAATGACATCCTTGAAATTATTCACGATAGTAGCTGCATAACAACAACAGATTTTAAATGCACAGGCACACGCCTCTACGGACCGAAAGAAAAAAATTTATGCCTTCAAGCGTATAATCTTTTAGCAACCCGCTTTTCATTACCACCTGTAAAAATTCATTTACATAAAATCATTCCTGTAGGTGCCGGTTTAGGAGGAGGATCATCTGATTCAGCACATACACTAATGCTGCTCAATAAAATTTTCAATCTAAAAATATCCGAACCGGAGCTGGAAGAATATGCTTCTCAACTCGGCAGCGACTGCCCCTTCTTTATCCGAAACAGAATAGTTCATGCAACAGGAAAGGGCGAAATTTTTGAACCTTTAAAATTAAAATTGAAAAATATTTTTTGTGTCATTGTAAAACCAAGAGTCCATATTAGCACAGCTTCTGCTTATAGCCTTATCAAACCACGTAAACGCGACAAGTCATTAAAAGAGTTAATAGAAGCCCCTATCAAAGACTGGAAAGATCTCATCGAAAATGATTTTGAAAAAGCCATTTTAGAAACTAATCCAACCATAAAAAATATTAAGAATCGTTTGTATAAACTCGGTGCAGTCTATTCCTCTATGACCGGCAGCGGAAGTGCTGTATACGGCTTTTTCACTGAAGAAAAACACCTGGATACTTATTTTCGAAGTAGTACTGTTTGGAGTGGTGGAATTTAGGTGAAAAAGTTTTACAAAAATAAATTTTGACATCTCCGATTTTCTATTACCTTTATTAAAGTTTACCCTTTTTTTAGAGTATTTATTCAATTTCACTTTTTAATTTAATTATCATGAAAACAACACTTATCCAAAGTTCACTTTTCTCATTTTTATTTTTTATTTCA
>JAYURB010000094.1:0-4577 GCA_043756425.1 Bacteroidota bacterium | reverse complement strand
AAACCAACGTCAAAAACAGCAATGCGAATTCCTTTACCATCTATGCCTTGTCGGACAAAGGTGCTGCCTTGCAAGCGCTCGGTCTGGTATCTTAAAAGAGCCATACTGTTTTTATCAAGCTTTTTTAATGGTCTCTCTTCTTTATTGGATGCGCAATAAGAAGAGCTACCCATAAATGAAACGTCCTTTACAAATGGTAAAGCGGATACAAGTTCAATTTCTGCGGGTCCGGCAAAAACAGCAATGCCATTTAACCAGCGACTTGACCATGAAAAGGAATCAACTATTGATTTAACCTCTAATAGATAGCTGTCGTTGATTGGAAAATCGAGGCTATCATAAAGTGGAATGTTTTGGGCTATCCTTTGATTAATTGTTCTTTCGTCAAAGTATTCATACGGATTAAAAGTTACGCCGGCTTTGTCTTTAAAACAAATCCAGTATTTATTTTGGGCTTTCACAAAAATGAAAAACAATAAAAAAACAAATAAGCCCGCAGACTTTTTCATTAAGTCCAAATTTATTTAGAGGGAAAAACTTTATTCCATTTTAGAATATTTACGATTCTCAAGCCTTCTGAATATTGCTTATCAAGTTTTTCCAATAGATATTCTTTGGGAAAATCGTATGTATATTCCATTTGTCCGGCTTTACAAATAACTGCTTGGTTTTTGGAATATTGAGAGATGCTTGGAAAATAATTTCTATATAAATAAACACTCTTAACATCTGTAGGGTTGAATTCTGTTTCAAATTGTTCGCCGGACATCTGATACGTAAAAAATTTATCTTTTTGTTTGATGATGGCAAT
Organism: Bacteroidota bacterium; assembly: GCA_043756425.1. Taxonomy (GTDB): domain Bacteria; phylum Bacteroidota; class Bacteroidia; order AKYH767-A; family 2013-40CM-41-45; genus JADKIH01. Next base: position 3,766 of record JAYURB010000094.1, on the reverse strand, counting down.
TTTCAGCGGTTGTTTTGATTGTTGTACATCAAAAAGGGTGTCATAATGATATGTTTCCTGTGTTGTAGAAATATCCCAAATACCCTCTATCTGATCGAGGTTTTCAAGATTTTCAATAAAATCCTTTTTAAAGACCTCCTCAGAATAATCCCGCAGCTGTCCAAATGAATGGAAAGAGACAAATAGAAATACTATTAAACAAGAACTCATTTTCATGCAACCAAAAATAGTTATTTTATTATTCATCAGGATTTTCTTTTTTATCAATTATAACCCTTTCGTTTCTGTTGGCCAGCTCCCAAGCGGTCATGAAAATAAGCCTGGCCCTTAATGCAAGAAGCGAAAAGTCAATTTTATCAGCTGTATCTGACGGTTTGTGGTAATCGATATGGGTTCCATTAAAATAAAAAATGGCTGGAATGTTTTTTTTAATGAAATTATAGTGGTCACTTCTTCGATAAAAATTGTTGGGATCATTAGGATTGTTGTATTTATAATTAAGCTCTAGTTTTGGTCCCGAATCGTTCATGGTTTCATTAATAGCATGTAACTCATTACTCATACGGTTTGAGCCAATGATGTAAACGTAATTTCGAACTCCAGTGCTATCGTGTTCGGCATCCGTCCGTCCAATCATGTCAATGTTAAGATTCGTCACTATACTATGAATGGGAACTGTTGGATTGCTCACAAACCATGCTGAACCCAGCAAACCTTTCTCTTCACCACTAACATTTAAAAAAAGTAAATTACGCCGTGGACCGTGTCCGTCTTTTTTTGCTTTTTGAAAAACTCTGGCTAATTCAACCACTGCTGATGTGCCGCTTGCATTATCATCGGCTCCATAATAAATTAAAGAGTCCTTCTTGCCAAGATGATCGTAATGAGACGATATAACAATTGTTTCTTCTCTCAAATCAGAACCCGGAATCATTGCTATTACATTTTCACCATTCAATTCGCCGGGGTTCTTTGTTAAAGCAAACGATAGTTGACAAGATTTTTTTTTAATTATTGTCTTCGACGTTCGTCTTAATTTTGAAGAAATCTTCTTGTATTTGCCTGGTTTAAAAAACACTTCGGCTAATTCTTTAGAAATATAGATTATAGGAATTGTTGAAATCGCTACCGGTTTTTCTTTGCTCAGAAACAGTTGTGCTATTTTCTCTTCCGGAGTGATAAAGAAAACAACAGAAGCTGCTGACATTTTTTTTTGAGTAATTCTTTCAAATAATTCTTCCTGGGATTTAGGGCCTGTATCATCCAGAAGAATATTTGGGGTTGTGTTTTCGTCAATTAGTGAGAAAATTTTATCGGTGTTTGTAAATTTTCCATTGCCGAAGTATTTAACTTCATTGATTAAAAAAAAAGAGTCAATATTAAAAGAGTGATAAAAAAAATCTTTTCCGAATAAAAAGTTATCTCCATTAAGAGAAATGTTTCTGCTTTTATTGTTTTTAAGATTAATCGGATGGTATTGTAAAAAACCATCCTTGTTTATTTCCACATTTTTGGAAGTGTTTACGTTTAAGCCCCTTGGAGTAAGGCCCAGCCGGTTGTATGTATCTGCAAGGAAAAAAGCGGAGTTTTTTTGTCCGGCTTTGCCCGTTTCTCTGCCTTCCAGTGAATCTGAGGCAAGAATTAAAACAGTATTCTTTAATGAATCGGGTGAAATAAATTTACTGTATTGCTGAGCCAATTCCTGAGAAAACGAAAAGCGGCAGATAAACAAAAAGAGCAGCAAAAAGAGCTTTTGCATAATTATTAAAAACTGCTGATTTTATTTACCCGTTGTAAGTGGCGTCCGCCTTCAAAAGATGTATTTAAAAATGCAATAACAAATTGTTCTGCTTCAGCAGCACTAACGAATCTGGAAGGCAGGCAAATAATATTTGCATTGTTGTGCTTACGAGCCAATGAAGCGGTTTCCATATTCCATGCTATTGCAGCTCTTATGTCCAGGTGTTTATTGGCGGTTATTGCAACACCGTTAGCGCTGCCACAAATTAAAATTCCAAATTCGTTTTCCTTGTTTTGTATGCTTGCTGCAAGTGGGTGAACAAAATCCGGATAATCAACAGATTCACTTGAAAAAGTTCCGAAGTCTTTTACATCATAATCCTCTTTTAATAATTGCTTTTTAATTGCTTCTTTGTAATCATATCCGGCATGGTCACAACCAATTGCTATTTTAACTTTATTCATTATAGCGTTCTTTAACTAATATACAAAAGTACTTAATTGTTATCAACAATGACATTTGGGGCTCTTTTTTTATCCTGATACTTAACTAGCTGCAAAAGATATTGTGAACAGTAAAACGGTTAATAATATTAAAATCTGTTATCAATAAGTAATAATAAATGGTTGTTTTGTTAATAAACCGCCCGTATGTGCAAAGAATCAATAATACCTAGATTTAGTTGCAACCGAGGGAAAAAACTTACACACAAAAAAATCTATCTTACCAACTCTGAAATGAAATAAAGTTATTACCAAATAAACTATTAACAGTAGTTAATAAACCAGTAAGTCTATTCTTAATCAATAATTTGTAATTTTATAACTTGTTAATTCATCATTCTCTTTTGTGTATTACTTTTAAATCAACCTTTCCGATCATTAAATACAAACAATACTAACAGGCTAATAGTAATAGTAGATTTTAAATTTTAAATAAAATATATATATAATATGAATAGTGTTGAGATTGAAAAAAATGGATGGCTTGAAAAAGATATTGATCCTTCGTTGGATTTATTTGCCGAGATTGCACGACTAAAGAAGAAAAAAAATGCAATCATACTCGCACATTATTATCAGGATGCAGACATACAGGATTCGGCTGATTTCATTGGTGACAGTTTAGGCCTTGCACAGGAAGCGGAAAAAACAAAAGCATCAATCATTGTTTTTGCAGGAGTTCATTTTATGGCTGAAACGGCGAAGATACTGAATCCGAATAAAAAAGTTGTACTTCCGGATTTACGCGCCGGCTGTTCGCTTTCGGATTCTTGTCCCCCGGATAAATTTGCAGCGTTTAAATTACAATATCCTAACCATGTAGTAATTTCATATATAAACTGTTCGGCGGAGATAAAAGCGATGAGTGACATAATTTGCACTTCCTCCAATGCAGCAGCAATTGTAAATAGTGTTCCCGAAAAGCAACCGATAATATTTGCGCCCGACAGAAATCTTGGAAGGTACATTTCACAAAAGACAGGCAGGAAAATGATTTTATGGGACGGGGCATGCATGGTTCATGAGATATTCTCACTTGAAAAGATTAGTCGTTTAAAAGCAATTAACCCAAAAGCGAAATTAATTGCCCATCCCGAATGCGAGCAGCCTATTCTTGATATTGCTGATTTTATCGGATCAACAACAGGACTGTTAAAATATACAAAAACAAGCAATGAAAATGAATTTATCGTTGCTACAGAAACGGGAATATTACACCAGATGATAAAAGCATCGCCCCATAAAACATTTATTCCTGCACCGCCCAATAATGCATGTGCATGTAACGATTGTCCGCATATGAAGTTAAATACACTAGAGAAGTTATATCTTTGTCTCCGATACGAACAGCCCGAGTTAATTCTGCCCGAAGATATCCGCCAAAGGGCATTGATTCCAATACAGAGAATGCTAGAAATATCCAGACAGCATGGTTTATAAGAAGAAAATAATTACTACTATTTATTTGTTACTGTGTGTTGTGAGAGTTGCATTTTCTCAAGGCATACCGGGGCAGATACCC
>JAYURB010000093.1:0-31131 GCA_043756425.1 Bacteroidota bacterium | reverse complement strand
CTCAAACCCGCCGTAATTCGCAGGTATTCCATGTGTTCCTACTATTGTTATCAACATTTAATTGCCATTAGAATATCCATAAATCTCTTCGAAATAACTGCCCAGTCATGATTATTATTTACGTAATCTATTGATTTTTTTGACAACAACATCCTGGCATTTTCGTCATTTATCAACATATTTATTTGCATGGCAAGATCGACGGAATTGCCTGAAATGAATAGTTTTCCATTCTGACCATTAATAATTTCCTTGTTTGCCGGCAGGTCGCTGGCAATGACTGGAACACCATAGCTCATTGCTAAAAGCATAACTCCACTTTGGTAAATTCGCCTGTAAGGGAGTATGGCAATGTCTGCCAGACTGAATAAATAATGCCTCTCCAAATTGGTAATGTATTTAATAAACGAGTGCACTCTATTTTCAAGCCCAAATGCTTCTATCTTTTTCTTGTATAAATCAAATGATTGACCTCTCATTCTGCCTGCAATGATGAGATGTACATTATTATCGGTTTTTTGCATTGCCTCCAGTGCAAGCTCCAGGCCTTTAGAGCCTTTAATCATACCGAAAAACAACAAATACAAACCCCTGTGTTTTAACTTAAAGTAATCCATGACAATCGTTCTACTAACTTTCGGAGGATGATCTGAGAAATTTCCATGCGGAATTATACTAATCTTAATTTTAGGATAACCGGTTCTTGTAACGAGTTCCTCGCAGGATGTCTCGTTGTGCACAATAACGTATGATGCTTTATCCAAACATTTTATTAGTCGGGATTTTTTCTCTGTAGTAATAAAGCTTTCAACATCGTGAATAATTAAGCAAATTTTGAACCCATAAATCTTACATACTGAAAATAGCAAATATTCAGCAAAAGATGAATGAAACAAGTGAAGTATTAAAATTTTTAATCCATTCTTCTTTGCTTTTCGAAGAGTGGAAATATATTGAATAAAAAAATGCATTCGATGAATAATGCTTCTGCTGAAAGTAAATTCAAATTGTTTGATAATAATATCAGAATCTTCCTCTGATGCAAAGTTACTGTAGACTTTAACCCTGCAGCCTAAATTTTTTAATTGACGGGCCAGAGAAAGGTTGTAATAATCCATGCCCGCTTTCTGACCAACAGGATCTATAATAGCTATCTGAAGTGGTGCGTCATTCATTTAGCAACCAGGAATTAAGATTAAGCCCTGATACAGACTGAAGCTCCAAAATGTCTTTTTTATAAAAGTCCAGTAAAATTTTTCGAGCATTATCGGAAACAGGTCGTGGAATCTTATTTTTAGAATTTATTCGGTAGAACTGTTGCTTAATCCTGAGTCGAATTGAATCAGGCACGTAATTAAGTAAAGAATATTTTATTTTACTTTCAAAAGTAACCAGTTTGCTTAAGGAAGGAAAAAGTGGCTCTGCACTGCTATTCACACTTTCATTTTTTATAAAGCTGAATTTTTCGTTAACTCCCAGAAAAACCAAAAGTTCTGATAAAGTGTTTTCAAAATTGTTTTTGAAATCTTCAAAAAGAATTATTTTCATATAGGGGAATTTTTCCATGTATTCCTTTACCGCTTCTGCATATAATCCCCTATGTGCATAATGGTAATCGATACTGTAATTTTCAATAATTCTATTATTTTCCGCTTTCAAGGCATCAAAAAAAGAAAGCTCTTCTCTCCCGTCTCTGACTTTCCAGAGGTATTGTGAATAGGCTCTTTCAACAGGGTTGCGGAGAATAATTACAATTTTTGGAAGTGCAACTCCACTATAAATTCTTTGAATGGATTCTATAGTTTGCTTATGAAGATAAAGATATGGAGTAGATATTTCACCCGTCACTTGATTCGTAGTGGCTTTTTCGAATAGTCGGAAATATTTAACTGAGTCTGTAACAGCAAAAGAAAATTTACCGCGCTTATAGTTCAATTCTTTTTCGCTAAAACAAAAAAAACACGGCTCCTTTTGTGAAGGCAAAAATATTTCAGGATGACTGCGCAGATAATAATGCAAAGCGGTTGTGCCTGCTCGGGCGGTTCCAACTATTAGAAAATCAGGCCTTCTCATGATAGCGACGGAATAACATCAACGACTTGAGTGGTTTTACTATTGCTATAATAGCGAAAGTAATAGAGCAAACATACCAAAAACATTATGCTGCTTGAATCACGAATATTAACAGCTGAGAAAAACATGCTTAGAAAAAAGAACAACAGCATATACTCGCATGTTTTAAAAAAAACATTGCCTGAAATAACTTTTCTAGACATGGAAAGTGAGAAATAATACGGCAGGTAAATCAGAATTGTTCCCAGAATACCAAATACAAATACATTTCCCAGAAGTCCAATATCTACGGGATAAAAATATCCGAAAATATCCCTGAATCCTCCATTCCATTGATTGCTGATAAATCCATTCCCAAGGATTGGATTTTTGCCAATATAGTCTATGGCAGTTTGCAGTTCTTTGAAGCGAATAGCGGAAGATGCTTCATCCGGAGACCCGGAAATAAATGCTTCCAGAACGTTATGATAGAGAACCTTGTATTTTTCAAATAGAGAAGTATAGCCAAGACTGATAAAAATGATTCCTGCCAAAAGAAAAAGGCTTCCGTAAATAAGCGTATTTCTTATTTTCTCCCGCAGAGAATAATTTCTGAAAAAATATATTATTAGTGTTATAGCCAAAACGACAAGTGTCGTTCTCGACTGAAGGAAATAAACCAGATAAAAAAGAATAAGAAATACAACAATTGAAAACCAGTTCTTTTTTTCATGGGAAATTTTAAACAAGGAATAAAAAAGCAGCATAATTACCAGGGCAAATTGGAAACGATACCGGTAACCGCGTATTGGACTGTAAGCAACGAATTCTTCTTCCGTAAAACTACCGGGGTTGATGAACAGAATGAAGAAGTAACAAATAAATAGCAGAGAAAGTGAAATTATTAAAAAAGAGCGCTCAACCTGTTTAATGGTAAAATATCCGTGATTAAGAAATGAAACGGTCAGGATTCCTGAAAGGGATAATAAAACCGACCGTTGAGCCATAATGCCGTAATAATACGGCTGGCCAAATACTACATGCCCTTTATATGCAGCAAGAAAATTTACAAAAATAAAAACCCACATGAGAATATCAAGCCGTGTAATTCTGTTGTGATGCAGATTAACAACTAAATTAATGATATAGTACAGACTCAGTATAAGTATGGCAGCCGTTGAAACTGCCTGATGAAGATTTTCAAGAGGAAGGGTAGCAAACACCCTAAAGGTTGATATGTAAACCAAAATTAGGATGGTATAAGAAATCGGCGCAGGCAAACTTCCCCGCCTCTTTATTTCAATAGATTCCACACCACGAAATTAAAAAAACATCTCTTCTATTTGTCTTTAAAGTTTAAATTAAAAAACACAAAAAAACCAAAATGCTTTTTAACGCTCCAAAGACTAAGTAAATTCCAGATAAAGGTTCCTCCCAGCTGGGCAAAACAAGCTCCCATAAGTCCGTAAGAAGGGATTAAAAATAAGCAAAGTGACACATTCACTATAGCGGAGAAGATTGCTATGTTTCTTAAAGTATCCTGCCGGCCGGCCATGTTTAAAATCTGCGAAGGAAGTCCGCAAAAGCAAACAATAAACTGTCCTGCTAGTAATACATAAAGTGCATTTTCATTTCCCGGAAATTCTTTTCCAAAAACAGATAAAATCCATTGTGGACATAAGGCCAGTATTATAAAAATAGGTAAAGAAGTAAGAAAGATCAAACGGGCTGATTCGTCGGCAAGTTTTTTCATCGAATCGTATTTCTGTCCTGCAAAAGATTCTGCAAAACGCGGCATTGAAAAACTATTCACTGCAAGAATAGTAACATTGGTAAAAACGGATATCCTGATTAAAGCGTTGTAAATTCCCACTTCCGATTCGCTGACATAAGCAGCCAGGATTAATGTACCTGCCCATGACATTGTCAGTTGCATTAATGTAGTAGTAAACATGGAAGAACTGGTACGGAAAAGTTCCCGCGATGAAATAACGCCTTTCGCTTTGTGGTGGTTAAACTTGCTGTATTTTATCCACAATAAAATACTAATTGCTCCTGCGGCAGCAATACTGATAAATTGTACATAAGCAGGAATAGCGTTACCGCTTTCCCGAAATGAAAAAAAGATTAACAACATAGTTGCAAAAAGGGAAACTGAAACAGTCTGTAAAAAAGTATATGTTTTAATTTTTTTAAGTCCTCGGATGGATTCAGAATTAATCAATAAAAGAACAAGAGGAAGAGAAAGCCAAGCATTTACCCTGAGAAGGTTCGTCAATAATGGTTTATGAAGAAGATCCGTTGCCATCCATGGAGCGAGGAAATAAAGACATACTGAAACAATCAGTGAAACCGGGAATATTATTTTAAGTGCAGAAAGATAAACTGATTTGATTCCGGAATAATCATTGACCAAAGCAAACCCGGCAATATATTTCATCAGGGCCACATCCAGTCCTGCTTTACCAAATACAGAAGCGAAACTTAATATTGCAAGGCAAATGGCGACTATCCCCAAAGCATCGGCACCGAAATATCTTGAAGTAAGCAATGTTACCAGAAAACCGGTAAAGACTCCTGTCATCCTTACCAATAAAGCAAAAAAGCTGGTACGCACCAGCTCGCCATAATCCCGGTCAGTACCGAATTTTTTCAGTGCATGACGAAACCTACTTTGCAATGAACCATTCATTAATCAAATGAGGTTTATTATAGGTCATCTCTTCTCCGGAAGGAAAAAGATAAATATTTTTACCGACAGCTTTTAAAAGTGCATGTCCGGCTGCTGTATCCCATTCCATGGTTGGAGCGAACCGAGGATAAATATCCGCTTTACCCTCTGCAAGCAGACAAAATTTTAATGAACTACCTGCATTAACCAGTTCGACATTGTTACTTTTTAGGCGCAATTCATTTATAAATCCTTCCGTTTTATCAGACATATGCGAACGGCTTGCAATAACCCGCGTTTGATTTTCCGCATGCGCCAGGTCAATTTTTATTCTGCTTTTACTATTAATCGAAGGCTTTTCGTTGACAGAGAATTTATATAATCCATCCCCTGCTATTCCCGCAAAAGCCATACCTGTTACCGGCTGAAAAATTACTCCTGAAACAGGTACCCCAAATTCCATCAAAGCAATATTAACAGTAAACTCTCCATTTCTCTTTATGAATTCCTTTGTTCCATCAAGAGGATCTACAAGCCAGTAGTAACTCCACTGACTTCGTTCGTCAAATAGAATATCCTTGCCTTCTTCACTTAATACCGGCAGGTTCGTGTGTGCAAGTCTGCTAACGATAGTATCATGGGAAGCCTTATCAGCTGCTGTCAATGGAGAACCATCTGATTTTATATCAACAGTAAATTTATCACTGTATATTTCCAGAATTTTTTGGCCCGCTTCAAATGCTGTCTCCAGCGCAAGCATTGTTAATTCCCTGATTTTTTCTTTTTCCACAATATGCTTTTAAATAATCATTCCGGCTCCAACAGTTTCATTGGTATGGGGGTCAATAAAAATAATGCTGCCTGTTTCCCTGTTTCTTCTGTAACTGTCATAGACTAATGGCAGGGTTGTACGAATTTGAATTCGGCCAATGTCATTCATAGCCAACGACTGCTCCCCTTCCATTCTTCGGAGATTTAATATGTCAATCTTGTAATGAATTTTATCTACCCACGTATTCATTTCGCGGCATGTATGTCGCAAGATATATTTTGAACCTGCCTTGAGCTCTTTTTCATTGAGCCAGCAAATCATTATATCCAGGCTCTGTCCGGTTTGTGGAACATTATTTTCTCTGACAATCATATCTCCCCGGCCTACATCAATTTCATCCTCGAGATTTAGTGTTACTGACATGGGAGAAAATGCATACTCCAAAACCTTTCCTGCCAATTCAATGGATTTAATTTTTGATTTCTCTCCGGAGGGTAAAACAATTACTTTATCACCCGGGCGAAAAACACCACCGGCCAGACGGCCTGCATAGCTTCGTAATCCGTTTTGATTCTGCGTACGAATTACATATTGCACAGGAAAACGACAGTCAATATGATTTAGATCGCTGCTTATATGGACGTTCTCCAGATGAAAAAGCAGAGTACTTCCTTCATACCACGACATATTATTCGAACGGTTAACGACGTTATCTCCGAATTTGGCACTGATTGGAATAAACTGTATGTCCTTTACATCAAGTCTTGAAGAAAATACCCGGAAATCTTCAATTATTTTTTCATAGGTTTCCTGTTTGTAGTCGACAAGGTCCATTTTATTGATGCATACAACCATGTGCGGTATCCTTAGGAGACTGGCAATAAAAGCATGGCGTCTGGTTTGTTCCACAACACCTTTGCGTGCATCAATGAGTATCAAGGCAAGGTTGGCTGTTGAAGCTCCCGTAATCATATTCCGTGTATATTGTATATGCCCGGGAGTATCAGCAATAATAAACTTCCTTTTAATAGTAGTAAAATAACGATAAGCAACGTCAATGGTAATGCCTTGTTCTCGTTCGGCTTTAAGTCCGTCTGTAAACATGGAAAGGTCAATGTCATCCAGACCTTTTTTCTGACTGGATGTTTTTATAGCTTCTACCTGATCATCCTGCAGACTTTTTGTGTCCATAAGCAATCTTCCAATGAGCGTACTTTTACCATCGTCAACACTTCCTGCCGTAGTGAAACGTAATAGTTCTATATGAGTCCGAAATGGCATGATACTTTGTAGTTAGAAGTTTTGACTTAAATTCAAAAATTAAAAATAGCCCTGACGTTTTCTATCTTCCATGGCTGAATCCGTTTTCCTGTCGTCTATGCGTGTTCCTCTTTCTGTAACGGTAGAAGCAAATATTTCTCTTATAATATCCTCAACCGTTGAAGCATTACTTGCAACGGCTCCAGTACAAGTCATGTCGCCAATGGTTCGAAAACGCACATTCATATCTTCAGTTTTCTCATTGTCGGCAAGGTTAATAAAATCAGCGAAAGCATATATAACACCGTCGCGTTGGAAGACCTTCCTTTTGTGTGAAAAATATAATTCAGGTAATGGAATTTTCTCACGATAAATGTAATTCCACACATCAAGTTCTGTCCAATTACTCAATGGAAATATTCTGAAATGTTCTCCACCGTGTTTATGTCCGTTGAAAATGTTCCACAACTCCGGCCGCTGGTGCCTAGGCTCCCATTGTCCGAACTCATCTCTATGAGAAAAGAAACGTTCTTTAGCTCTCGACTTTTCTTCATCTCTTCTGGCTCCGCCAATGGCAGCATCGAAACGAAATTCTTTTATTGCATCCAGAAGTGTTATGGTCTGCAAAGCATTTCTGCTGGCATTTCTTCCTTTTTCCTCCACCGCTCTGCCCATATCAATGGTACTTTGTACCGATCGAATGATCAACTCAGAACCTTGATCTTTAATCCATTTATCGCGAAAAAGAATTGTCTCCGGAAAATTATGTCCGGTGTCTATATGCATAAGAGGAAAGGGGGTTTTTCCCGGATGAAATGCTTTGCGGGCAAGATGAGAAACTACGATAGAGTCTTTTCCTCCGCTAAATAATAAAACAGGATTTTGAAATTGAGCTGCTACTTCCCTGATCACAAAAATACTTTCTGATTCCAGCTCGCTTAAATGATCAAGGTTATAACTTAACATGTCAACAATTTTGTTAAAGCAAATTGAAAATTTGCTGCAATTTAAATATGATCTTTTACTGATAAGGATTAAAAGCGTTACAGCGCCATATTTACTTTTTTAAGAATATAATCCGTCAATATTGAAAGAGAAACTTCCTCCGGCTCCTTATCTGTATTAAGTGTAAGTTCGGGATTCAGCGGCTCTTCATAAGGCGAACTAATCCCCGTAAATTCAGGAATTAATCCTTTTCTGGCCTTGTTATACAATCCTTTTACATCCCGGGTTTCACAAACCTCAAGAGATGCATTTATAAATATCTCTGCAAAATCTGAAGCCGTAAACATGGACCGTACTAAATCACGATCAGCCCGAAAAGGCGAAATAAATGCTGTTATTACAATTAATCCTGCATCGGTCATTAATTTACAAACTTCACCAATGCGCCTAATATTTTCTTTTCTGTCTTCCTTAGAAAAACCAAGGTCCTTATTGAGGCCGGCTCGAATCAAGTCACCGTCAAGTAAATATGTTTTTAAACCTTTTTCAAATAATTGTTTTTCTAAAGCGGAAGCCAACGTGCTTTTTCCCGATCCGCTGAGGCCTGTCATCCATACCAAAAAGGACTTCTGCTGCAAAGATCTCGTTCTTTCCTCACGGCTAATGGGTTCCTGTAAATGAATTAACATAGGTTTAGTATTATTGTCCAACCGGATGCCATGTAGTTTTTATTTCCTGAAGGTCCATAATTCTATATGGATTTTGAGAACGTTCTTCGGATAATTCCTTCTCAGAATAAACAGAGACTCTTTTTACATTGAGAGAAGCAGACTCTTTCATCAATTTAATTTCTTCCTGATTGTTTCCGAAATATACTATGGCATTTACATCCATGTGAGTAGAAAAATGAGTTAGCAATTCAGATCGATAACCGGTTAATATATTGACAATGCCGGCAGAGACATCGGAAGAGTTAAGCACTTCTCCAAAGGTAATTGCACTTAATGGCTTTGTTGTTGAAGCAAGAACAATAACTGTATTACCTCCGATTATTGCAGGTGCAATAGCTGTAATTAATCCAAGAAGTCCTGAACTTTCTGCCGATACTATGGAAACTATACCCATTGGTTCAGGGACGGAGAAATTAAAATGCGATGACTCAACGGGATTCACTGCGCTGAAAACCTGCTGAAATTTATCACACCATCCTGCATAATAAACCAAACGGTCTATTGAAACATTCACTTCTTTATCAGCCTGGGACCTGGTACTACCGGTTTCTATTAATTCAGTGATAAATTGTTCTCGTCGTCCCTCCAGCATTTCTGCAATGCGATAGAGGATTTGTCCGCGATTATAGGCACTTCGGGAAGACCACGACTGCTGTGCTTTGCGGGCTGCAACAACTGCTTCGCGAAAATCCTTGCGTGAAGAATTACAAATGTTTGCTATTGTCTTGCCGTTCGTATTAAGCAAAGGGTAATATCTTCCCGATTCGGTCCGGGGGAATTTTCCGTCGATATAAATTTTATATGTTTTCATTACATCGAGTCTTTCTCCCTTGGAAGAATGACCGTTTGATTGACCGTTTGTATCAACGTCAACCACTGATTTATTTTTTTCGATAGCGTCCATTTTGTTTTTCATTATTAATTATCCAGGTGCAGATAAGGCATTAAACCGTGCAATCCCCCTTCGCGTCCCATACCGCTTTCTTTATAACCGCCGAAAGGTGATGTAGGATCAAATTTATTATAGGTATTGGCCCACACTACTCCGGCGCGCAGAGCAGTAGTCATTTTAAATATTTTAGATCCTTTATCGGTCCACACTCCTCCGCTTAAGCCATACGGAATATTGTTTGCTTTCTCAATTACTTCTTCGACCGTTCGGAATGTCTGAATACTCAAAACCGGTCCGAAGATCTCTTCCTGAACAATGCGGGATGATTGAGAAACATTTGTAAACAAAGTAGGTCTGTGCCAATATCCTTTGGAAGGAAGCGCGCAGGAAGTCTGAAAGCATTCGCCTCCTTCATTCATTCCTATTTTTATGTACTGTTTTATTTTATCCAGTTGCATTTTGGAATTGATGGCACCTATATCCGTATTTTTATCGAGCGGGTCTCCAACTATCAGTGTTTCCATCCGGTCTTTCAGTTTCCGTATTACTTTTTTAGCAACACTTTCCTGAACGAATAACCGCGATCCTGCACAGCATACGTGTCCCTGATTAAAGAATATTCCATTCACAACTCCTTCTACTGCCTGATCGATTGCAGCATCTTCAAAAATAATATTAGCGGCTTTTCCTCCAAGTTCCAATGAATATGTTTTCGATGTACCGGCCAATGCTTTTTGAATAATCTTTCCTACTTCTGTTGATCCTGTAAAAGCAATTTTATCTATGCCCGGATGATTGACCATACCAGAACCCGTTCCTCCTGCTCCTGTAATAATATTAACTACACCCGGCGGCAATCCTGCATCCCGGATAATTTCTGCAAGGGTTAAAGCAGTCAGCGGAGTTGTTTCAGCAGGCTTTAAAATCACTGTATTTCCTGCTGCAAGCGCGGGAGCTATTTTCCATGCAGCCATCAACAATGGAAAATTCCATGGAATAATTTGTCCGGCCACACCCAATGATTTTGCACGTGCACCCGGAACAGCATATTCAATTTTATCGGCCCAACCGGCATAATAAAAAAAGTGAGAAGCAGCTAGAGGCACATCAATGTCTCGTGATTCGCGTATGGGTTTACCGCCATCAAGGGATTCTATTACGGCTAACTCTCTTGCGCGTTCCTGGATAATTCTGGCAATACGGAAAATATATTTACCGCGTTCTTTTGCCGGCATTTTACTCCAGTACTTATCATAGGCATTACGTGCAGCAGCAACGGCTTTGTCTACATCCTTTTGACCTGCGTCCGCTACGGAAGTAATTTTCTTCTCTGTGGCCGGATTGATTGTATCAAAATACTTTCCGGATAATGGATCTGTAAATTCACCGTTGATGAATAAGCCATAGGAATTTTTAATTTTCACATGATCGCTGCTTTCAGGAGCGGCTGCATAGGACCAGGTTGTATCAAAATTTAATTTAACATCCTTTTTATTTTTTTTCATCTTATCCTTTTCCATTTCGAATATGCTTGACTGACAATTTTATTAATCTTTTGAAAAATAATCGATACTCTGGTAAACACCGGTTTGCTGCTTTACGATTTGCATTAATAAATCGTTGGCAAGTGAACTGGCACCGAAACGAAAAAGATCAGGAGTAAGCCAATCGTTACCGAGAGTTTCCCGTAAAACAACAAGGTACTGAATGGCGAGTTTGGCAGTAGCAATTCCTCCCGCAGGTTTCATTCCAATCTTTTTTCCGGTTTCATAATAAAAATCTCTGATGGCTTCAAGCATTACCAATGTAACAGGAAGCGTGGCTGCCGGCTGAATTTTTCCGGTTGATGTTTTAATGAAATCGCCTCCTGCCTGCATGGCAATATCACTGGCACGGCGGACATTGTCGAGTGTGCTTAACTCCCCTGTTTCCAGAATAACTTTCAAGTGCGCTTTACCGCAGGCCTCTTTTACAGCGGCAATTTCATCGTAAACATATGCATATTCTCCTGCAAGAAAATGTCCGCGCGAAATGACCATATCAATTTCATCAGCACCTTCGTTGACAGCCCAGCGCGTTTCTTCCAACTTTACCTTTCTGCTCGACATACCGCTTGGGAAAGCAGTAGCAACGGCAGCAACTTTTACTTTGGAACCTTTTAAAGCTTCTTTAGCGACTCTTACAAGATTTGGATAAACACAAACTGCAGCAACTGATGGAATACCGGGTATGGCAGCATGCGGAAACATGGCTTTGGTGCACAATTGCTTTACCTTTCCGGGAGTATCCTTCGCTTCGAGTGTAGTCAGATCCATCATACTCATGGCAAGCTTTAAAGCGGCCATTTTGGACTCTTTCTTTATGCTTCTTTTGTTGAATCTGGCTATTCGTTCTTCGACTCCAACCTGGTCAATAACGGGACTTTCCGAAAAATAGTATTCGGTTTTCATGGGCTTCTTAATCATTACTGATTACGAAGATACAAAATTTATATGCTGAGAAATCCGGTATACAAGACTCTTATAAACGAAGCAATAGCGAAAACTCAATCACTACATTGTATTGACCTTTTTCAAAAAACCTATGATAGCTCCCTGGAAATGGACGAATGGTATTTAATGAATTACTGTATCTGGCATCAAAAGACCATTGATCGCTTAAAGCGTAGATAATTCCAAAATTTCCGGCCAATTCAAACTTCTTAAAAGGTATGGGATTGGGGTATACGCCGTATTCATCGTCTTCAGCGGAGAAGGCAAGAGTACCAAAAGAAGGACCGGCGTTAATTTCAAGTTTTTTGGCCAATTTATACTTTACCAATAGCGGGACTTCAATATAGTGTATTCTTAAACGGTAAAATCTATTGTCAATATCTGCAGGCTTGCGGCTGCCTTTTTGAATGAAAACCATTTCCATTTGAAGGGAGACAGATTCCGATAGTTTCCGGCCAATATATCCCCCGGCTATCAAACCTGCTTTATTAAAACCGCTTAACTGGTCGCCATTTACTTGTGATCCGCAAAGGCCAAATCGCAATCCTCCTTCAAAACTTTGTCCTGAGAGTTGAAAAGCTGCTAATGAAAAAATAAAAAAAAGAATTCTCCTTTTCATCAGTTGATCAAAAACCGCAGTGTCATAATGTTATTCAATTACTTTCATTTCCTCAACCTGCAGCACGTGGTAATTGGAAGCATCATAAATAAAAGCTACAACCTTACAGTGGGCTGGATCGAAGTTAGAATTTATGGTAAAGGTAAAACCCTCAAGCTTAACAGTTCCTGAAGTTACAGCTCCGGTTGATATTAACTGTCCAAAATCACTGTTAATTCCTGCACGAAGAACATCCCTATGTACAAAGGAAGGTTCATATATGGGAGTATGCCCATACCATTCCTGCCAATCAATAATACTGTCTTCTACCAATACCAGCTGCAATTTATATTCACCTGTCTTATTACTAAGAAAAGTTGTTTGTACAGCAGTTTTCAATTCAAAGTTTGTTGAATCGAACTTATTAATAATTCTGATTTTAAAATCGCAAGGCAGCAAGGATTGACTTTGAATCAATGAACTCCATTGATTATCGGCTTTAACAAAGGTAGGAGTTCCAAAGTCTATTCTATCAACAGTTCCGTTGGGATTTCCCTGGGCTGAAACCGCAAACTGTGCCTCCCAAGCATTGCTTGTTGCATTCGTAAAATCTGTAGCGAAAGCACCAACAGGCGCCGCTGCCCCAGGGCACGGTGCTGAACTTCCACATGGATGAGCAAAAAAACCCGCGTGTACGGAAACGACTATAAATTTATCTCCATAAATCCCTCTTAGGGTATTATTAAGCATTAATCCAGCAGCAGGGCAATTACCACATAAATGACCGGTATAATCCTCAACTAAAACTTTTTTTCGGGGTGAAACAGTATCCGAAGAAAATACAATGGTATCTCCACCGATTACGACACTACTATCATTCGTACCGGAAACAACAACTCCTCCTTCACGATACGGAGCTTCAATTTTATCACACGCTTGTATAAACAAGAGTATTGCTGCTCCGAACAAATATTTAATTTTTAATTTCATTTAGTTTCGATTTATTAAAAGCTACTGGTGATTGACATACTAAAACCGGTGGAAGCAGGAACATTCCGACAAACACCGCCAATGCAGAAAATTCCTGCCCGCTGACGGCCGTATCCAATGGAGATACGATTTGAATTTTTAGTGTAGCCAAAACTTGCGGAATAATAATGAAGCCTGTTTTCAGAAATATCATTTCCATAATTGTATTCATCAAAGCCAGCAACAAACCAATGCGGAGCCATGGTATATTCAAAAAGCAGTAAGCCCCAATTTTGCTGGTCCTGTTTAGTTAAGAGGTGTTGTAACTCAGTTCGAATAGCATTCTTTGAAGATAGTTTCCAATGAATCTCTGCAATAGCTGTAGTGCTGTAAACGTGTCCCGCGCCACTTCCTGCAATTTGAATAACCCCTTTGTTGTAATCAAGGTAGATAAGCATTAACGACAACTTTACTTTCTTGCTAAGTTTACGGGTGAATTCAACATTGATATCCTCGAAGAATATTTCATCACCGGTTTTCAGAAAATCCGATTTATATCCAAGGTCGTCTCCGGTTGTTGCTTTATCAATATCCATTGCCTTGGAGTAATTCAATGTTACATCCGTGCCATATGTTCCACCTAATATGCTCCCCGATTTCAAATTAAAAAACACTTCACCCTGATAAGCAAATTCTCCGTTAGGCTGTGTAGCATAAGGATAAATTGCAGGAAGAATATAGGTGTGCTGACGAGTCATTGCAGGAAGATAGTTAATCATTAAACTGGTTTGCCTTGCAGTTCTGTCTGAACGAAAACTCATGTTATCAATTCTTTTAGCCCCTAAGGATGCGCCAAACCCTTTTTGGGAATATGCAATGTTAAGCAAAGCGGCCGAACCGGATTTAAAAATATAGCTATTATCAGCAGATGGATCGTTAATTTTATAAGCATATTCTCCGCTTACATTTACATTACCGCGAATGACATTAATTCTGCCTGAACCTGCGCCAACATTTTTGGGAAGTATGTAGGTAGGATTCTGATCATCCTGATACTTGCTTACAAAATTACCTCCTAAAATCCATTTGGTTTTTTTTGTCCCCCACGATGTAAACAATTCGTTTAAGTTTAATTCAAGATCTCCTCCGCGTACAATTCCTTCTCCCTTGGAAAAAAAGTCGCGTTGATTTCCAATGAAGGCTTTTACCAATATACCCTGATACGGTTTGTAATGAATTCTCAATCCTTCCATGGCATTGTCAAGTCCCAATCCTCTTTCTTCATAACTTCTGAAAACTAGTCCGCTGCCAAACTGTTCATAATAGTTTCCTACCGTTACTTCGAGTTCCTTATTGGTATAGGTAAGGTATCGAAAGGGTATGCCGGATCCTTTGTAACGGGGATCAAATCCAAGTAAAGGATTCAAATAACTTTCGTAACGCAATCCCGCAGAGAAATTATCCTTAGAATAAACGAAATTAGCAAAACCGTTGGTCAATAACTTTTCAGGGACATCTTTTGTTCCAATAGCTGAATCAGCGATATAGTACTGGGCATTAAGTTCAAAATTACCGTGTATACTGCCTGTATTATACTGTCCGTTTACTGAAAAAGTGTATCCTATTCCGGTTAAAAGTAGAACTATTTTTAAAATAGTTCTACTTGCCAGATTCAAATCTATCAGCATAAATGTTATTTATAATTCCTATTAAAATTATTTTGACATATTGTTTTTTATTGCCTGATACAGTTCTTCTTCATTGCCCTGCTCATAGCCAACATGCTGCCATACAATTTCTCCTTTGCCATTAATTACAAAAGTCTGAGGAGGCATGTTTACATTCATGGCACGTTTAAAGTCTGAATTTGGATCCAGATATTGTTCAAATGCCCATCCTTTGCCATTAACAAATGGAGCAACACGTGCCATAGTTCGTGCATCATCAATAGAAATAGTGATGATTTTTACACCTGTTTCCTTTTGCCAGTCCGCATACCTCTCATGAAGAGCACTTAATTCTTCAATGCAAGGCTTACACCATGTTGCCCAGAAGTCAATTACCATAACCTTTCCTTCGTTGCTAAATTGTGATGTGTTAAAATTTTCTCCGGCTAATGTGGTAACAGTAGCGGAAGGAATTAACCTGACCGGTGGTGCTTCCTGACCGATTGAACAGAAAGAAATAATAACGAATGTCAATAAGAATAAAATCCTTTTCATTTTCATTTTGGTTTTTATTTAAAACATTAAACTAAAAAAATAAGGAACTGCTTCAAGAATTGAAACAGTTCCTTATCCGGTTTTATTGAATTAAAAAATTATTTAACAAATTTAGTTGTAGCATTTCCCTTGGTACCGTTTAAGGTAACAAAATATGTTCCGGAAGTAAATTTGCTGATGTCAACAGTAATTCGATGTGTACCTGAAATTAATGTACCCAGATCCTGAGCATAACAAACTTTTCCTAACATATCGGTAATTGCCAAAGTAGCTTTTTCATTGTCCTTAAAGTTTAGGTCAACAGACAATTGATTTTGTGCAGGATTAGGGAATACAGATAAAGAGTAAATTCCTTTTGCCACCTGATTAATACCGGTTGAAACTACAGGCATACTTCTTCCATTCATAATAATACTATTTGCAGCATCAATTAATAATACGTGAGCTTTCATTTTGGAAGCATTGTAGGTTGATGGTATGGTCCAAGAAGGGAATGTATAGTTGTAAGTCATACCTGCAGTTAAAGTAGCAGGTAAACTTCCCGGTTGGCCCAAGTAATCTCCTTGTATTTTTCTGGCAACAAAATCATAAACCATAATATTTGCACTAACCGGATCTGTAGCAGCTACCCAATCACGACCTGCACCTACTAAAGGATTAGTGCCTGCGGAGTAATAGTTTGCCTGATCATAATCCCAAACATTAACGTCAGTACCATCACCTGTTCCTGTAACACCATCTTCAGTATATACACAAGCAACTCTGAAATCACCATCGATGGTAACGGCAGAAGTAATAGTTGTGCTAACGGTACTTGAACTTGTTGCGCTGTTATAATTTACCGATAGTGCAACGTCACCTAAACCAAAATCATTAATGTGACTATTATATTGGGTAAATATTGCTGAAGGATCATCCTGAACAAAGCGATCAATAAAAAGATTCGGAGCGCTGCTATTTAATATACCAAGACTGTCATCATAATTTGCAACGCGCATCGGTTCCTGAGCATATCCACCATGAACTGCTATTAACACAGTAGTATTAGGATGAACCTTTGAAATAGAATCCATATAAACTGTGCCGCGTGGGCACCAGCCACACCATGTGCCTGTTTGCTCTTCAATTACTACATTATGTTCAGCAGGAACAGCATCGTACACATAAATTTTTGCATATAGTGTATCGTTAGAATGATCCTCATCCTGATTTCCATTTAAATCAGATGCCCATAATTTAATGTTATGCCAGCCGGATCCTATAGGAGTCCATGGTTGAGTATGGCTATAATTATAACATTTCCCTGACTGAAAAGTAACCGTAAGTGGAAGGGTTGATACTGTAGCAGCCCCATCTACTGAATAATTAAGAATCATTGATGTTATATCCTGGCTTCCAAGATTAGTCATGGCTCCACTAATTGCAAGTGGTCCGGCAATTAAACTTTTATACGGAAAAGCACCTTTCAAAGACAGCGTTTTAGGTCTTACATCATAACCCCTTAATGAAGTATTAAATTGATAATAAATATTATCACTTGGATCAGTAACATTAGTAGTGGATGTAATTACACCCGAAGCAATATTTGGAGAGCCTGAAACTGAATATGCAGTAAGAGAATCAATCTGAACACCGAGCGTTAAGGTTAGTCCCCCTGTTGGAGCTGTGCGTTGATCTACAATGTAAATATTGTTAGTTGATTCTTCAAGCACAA
This sequence comes from Bacteroidota bacterium, assembly GCA_043756425.1. Taxonomy (GTDB): domain Bacteria; phylum Bacteroidota; class Bacteroidia; order AKYH767-A; family 2013-40CM-41-45; genus JADKIH01. The sequence goes on along the minus strand of JAYURB010000093.1, from coordinate 13,813 downwards.
TAGACCAATATGTATTATTTGAAGCACCAATACCTGCTTTTGAAAAAGAAGCAAACCATATCCAATGTTGTCTGTTTGGAGCTGTTCCAAAAGTTTTTACTGCAATAGAATCGTACCAAGCGCCCGGCCGGCCTGTAATTCCCCAAATACAAATAGAATTATTAGGAATTTTTGATGAAGGAATAGTAACATTATTGGAATCAGGAACAGCTGTTACTGCCAGATCAAAAGTCACAATACCGGTTGTTGAAACTTTATAAGAGGTATATGTATTGCCGTTAAAGTTAAACCCAAAAGGAATAGTTGATGGTGCTGTCCAAACGGGAATTGAAGAGCCTCCCCTAAGAACATTCCAACCTTGCTGAACCAGCGCCAAACCTTCATAGTCATTATTCAGGTTTCCGGGATTCATATTGTTACAAGTTTGTTTGACATAGGAATATTGTGCATTTGCAACAATATTCATCGCTAATATAGCGAATAGTAGAGTAATTTTTTTTATCATTTGTTTTGGGAGTTTGGCTAGGTGATAGCGGTTAAAATAAATGGGAGGCTAATATAGAATTATTAAATGAATTGCGCAATATTAACATTTGTCGACCAATAATTGTAAAAATACCAAAAAACTCCTTATATTTGCTCATTGTACAATTAAAATCAGATAAAATGAGAAAAACAGCTACTTTATTATTATTCGTATTTACCCTTCCGCTTTTGTCATTTGCGCAAACTAATCTTGAATCTCATGATGCAACAGGATATATATATGGTGATACTACTCTTAAAAACACCCATGTTAAAATTTTAAATATTGGTTTAGATACGTTGTCTGTTAAAATTGCTCAGGACAATTCTGGTGCTACAAACGGTCATATTTCCTATTTCTGCTGGGGTATAAACTGCTACCCTCCAACGGTAGCTGTTTCTTCAAATGCGGTTAATATTGCACCCGGTGATACCAATAAAACTTTTATCGGTTATCTGGAGCCCGCCGGTCACACAGGTATTTCAGTTATTGATTATTATTTCTTTAATACGATTGATCCGAACGATGGAATAAATGTTTCTTTCACATACGACATTTCAATTGGTATTAATGAACTTTCAAATTCAGTTTCACTTTCTAATCCCTCTCCTAATCCGGCCAATAATTTAACTAGCATTTCTTACGACTTGAAATCCGTTAAAAATGGTAGCTTTGTATTGTATAATATTTTAGGATCAAAACTGAATGAATTTAAATTAACCGAAAGACAGGAAACTCTTATAATTCCAACTTCTCAATTAAATTCAGGAATTTACTTTTATTCAATTGTTGCTGACGGGAAACTTGTTTCTACCAGAAAACTCATTGTAGCACACCGCTAATTAATTGCATTAAATTATATGGAAAGCATCGAAATATTTCGATGCTTTTTTTATTTGTAGATTTGCTGCCCCTAAAAATCAGGAATGAAAAAAGAAAAGAAAAATCAGGAAGCCTTAGACTATCATTCTCAAGGTAGACCGGGCAAGATTGAAGTAATTCCATCGAAACCATACAGCTCTCAACGCGACCTTTCATTGGCTTACTCGCCGGGTGTGGCCGAACCGTGCCTGGCAATTGCAGATAACCCCGATGATGTTTATAAATATACTGCAAAAGGAAACCTGGTTGCAGTAATATCCAATGGCACAGCCGTATTGGGGCTTGGCAACATTGGTCCCGAAGCATCCAAACCGGTAATGGAAGGGAAAGGTCTTCTGTTTAAAATTTTTGCAGATATCGATGTCTTTGATATTGAAATCGCAGAAACAGATGTAGAAAAATTTGTTCAGACTGTTAAAGCCATTTCTCCAACTTTTGGAGGCATTAATCTGGAAGATATTAAAGCTCCTGAATGTTTTGAAATTGAAAGAAGACTGAAAGAAGAATTACGCATTCCTATCATGCACGACGATCAGCATGGAACTGCAATCATTTCAGGAGCGGCTTTGCTAAATGCTCTCGAGCTTACCGGAAAAAAAATTGAAAAAGTTTTAATTGTCGTTAGTGGTGCAGGTGCTTCAGCAATTTCCTGTGCTAAACTTTATATTTCTCTCGGGGCTAAAAAAGAAAACATCGTCATGGTCGACAGCACGGGCGTTCTGCATGTTGACCGCACCGATCTGGATGAGAATAAAATATTTTTTGCTACCCGAAAAAAAGTTCATACACTGGAAGAAGCTTTGAAAGGAGCCGACGTTCTGCTCGGACTTTCCAAAGGGAATGTTGTTTCAAAAGACATGGTTAGATCCATGGCTAAAAATGCTATTGTTTTTGCACTTGCAAATCCTGATCCTGAAATCTCTTACAACGATGCCAGAAGTGTCCGCGAGGATATTATCATAGCAACCGGCCGTTCCGATTTCCCTAACCAGGTTAACAACGTCCTTGGTTTTCCTTTTATTTTCAGAGGCGCCCTAGATGTAAGAGCAACACAGATTAATGAAGCCATGAAACTGGCTGCCGTGCGCGCCATTGCTGATCTTGCAAAAGAACCTGTTCCCGAAATCGTTAACATTGCTTACAATGCCAAGAACATTGTATTCGGCTACGATTATATTATTCCGAAACCTCTTGATCCGCGTTTAATAAGCACCGTTGCCCCTGCTGTTGCCAAAGCTGCAATTGATTCAGGTGTGGCGCAAGTTAAAATCAACAATTGGCCAAATTATGTTGATGAACTTCGTAAACGTCTCGGACTCGACAATAAGTTAATTCGTGTCGTTACAAGCAAGGCTAAACAAAATCCTCAACGCATTGTCTTTACGGAAGCCGATAATTATAAAATCCTTAAAGCCGCGCAAATCGTGCGCGACGAAGGTATTGCCCGCCCTATATTATTGGGTAATAAAGAAAAAATTGCCGGTCTCATTCAGGAAAACAATCTCGATTTAGGAGATACTCCCATTATTGATCCAAGACAGGAAGAAGAAAAACGTTTGTTCTTCGGTGAACTGTTTTTCAAAAAAAGAAAACGACGCGGCTTCACTCTTTATGAAGCAAAAAAAATCATGAACGAGCGTAATTATTACGGCGCCATGATGGTTGATATTGGTGAAGCCGATGCCATGATTTCCGGTCTTACAAGAAAATACAGCGATACCATTCGTCCGGCTTTACAGATTATCGGCACGCAGGATGACGTTAAAAAAGTCGCCGGAATGTATATTATGATAACCAAAAAAGGACCTATCTTTTTTGCCGATACAACCGTAAATGTAAATCCTTCTGCAAATGATTTGGCCGAAATTACAGTGCTTACTGCCTGGGCCGTTCAGCAGTTTAATGTTCGTCCGCGTATTGCTTTGCTTTCATATTCCAATTTCGGTTCATCAAATGATCCGGAAGCGCAAAAGGTAAGAGATGCTGTAGCAATTCTTCATCAAAAATATCCCGGCATGATGGTCGACGGTGAAATGCAGGCAAATTTTGCACTCAACCCTTCTCTGCTTTCAGATAATTTTCCTTTTTGTGAATTCGCCAATGAAGGTGCCAACACCCTCATTTTTCCGAACCTGGAATCGGGCAACATTGCCTATAAACTCATTCAGGAAATGGGCGCAGCAGAAGCCATCGGACCGGTATTGTTAGGCATGCGAAAACCCGTTCACGTTTTACAACTGGGCAGTTCCGTTCGTGAAATTGTTAACATGGTTACCATTGCTGTGGTGGATGCGCAGTCGAGGAAGAATAGTTAGGGTAATGCGATAGCTATCGGATCGGTAGCTATCGCACTAGCTCTGCTGGGCGAAGTCTTAAGCGCGAAACGGAATCTTTATTAATTGTACTACTATCAGATTGAGCGCGTGACTTCGTCCACGACGCGGCATTTAAAGTTTTAACGAATTTTATTCGTCTATTATCACTAGCTCGGGAAAATGTACATAATTAAATCCCGCGCTCCGTAGTGGACGAAGTCACGCGCTCGAGTTAATTGCAGAGCTATTATTTATATTCTTACTTCGCGCTTAAGACTTCGCCCAGCATCGGAGGAGTTTTAATCCGATATCTATCGGATCGATAGCTATCGGATAGCTATTTATCCGATAGCTATCGGATTAACTAAATAACTATCTTGCGAAAGGAAAGATTTAAATTGATATTTACTTTCAAAAATTAAGTGTCAAATATCAAGACTCCGACGAAAAAAGAAAGATCATGCTCAACCACTTAAGCGGAAAACTCGTTGAAAAAAATCCAACATTCATAATTGTTGAATGCAGCGGTGTTGGTTATCACGTAAATATTTCTTTGAACACTTTTTCAAAAATTTCAGAGGGTGAACACATTCGTATTTTGACCCACCTTCAAATAACTGAGGATGCTCATACGTTGTACGGCTTTATCGATGAAGATGAAAGAAGATTATTTAAGATGCTGATTACGGTTTCCGGTATTGGTTGCAACACTGCAAGGATGATGCTTTCGTCTATGAATGTAGCTGAAATTGAAAATTGCATCATTCTGGAAGAAGCAAAAAAGCTGCAGGCCATAAAAGGAATAGGAGAAAAAACTGCCTTACGTGTTATTCTGGAATTGAAAGGAAAGTTGAAAAAAGATGGAAAATCGCCCATTTCTTTGACCTCCAACCTAAGAGTTAAAGAAGAAGCTATAGCAGCACTTGTTACCCTCGGATTTGCCCGAAACACAGTCGATCGCACACTAGATAATATACTCAAAACCAGTCCCTCAGTAAATGTTGAAGATTTAATTAAGAATGCTCTAAAAGCTCTATAAAATTTGTTGCTTGAACTGCTAAAAAAGCTAATTTAGGGCTCTCGTAAAAAACGCGAAAAAATCGAATAAACTCTACTTTCTATACTTTCACTCAATAATTATTTTCCTTGAAAAGCATCAAAAAGTTTTTTTTAGGGTTAGGGTTTGTTTTGCCAGTCCTTGCTTCTGTATGGGGTACAGGAAAACCATCCGGTCCTTTGCCATCTGAGGCAGAGTCAGCTTTTTTAAGCGACTCCGATACAACAAGCCTTAAATATCCTTTTGGCGACAGGTATGGTGATCCATATTCTGCTCCTTCAGGGAAAAGTCCTATGTACCTAAATGATCCTGCTAATATTAAAACTGATGTTAAATATGACCCCGATAATAATCGATACAACATCAATGAAAATATGGGCAATCTGTTTTACAGGAACCCATCTTATTTAACTTTTGAAGAATTTGTAGAACATGAATTCAATCATAGCACACGCGACTACTGGAGACAACGTGCCGGTGAAGATGATAAACTGAATAAAAAAGCTTTCGCTCCTAAAATTACCATTAACAGTGTAGTATTTGACCGCATATTCGGGGGAAACACTATTGATATTCGTCCCCAAGGTTCGGCTGAATTAAGTTTCGGCGTCAATATTTCAAACAGTGAGAATCCAAACATCCCTACCACACAAAGAAGAGTAACCACTTTCGACTTCAAAGAAAAAATTCAGATGAATGTTATCGCAAACATCGGCGATAAGATGAAACTCTCTACGAATTACAATACGGAAGCAACCTTCGATTTCGAAAACAAAATGAAAATCGAATATTCCGGTTACGAAGACGACATCATTAAAAAAATTGAAGCCGGTAATATTACCATGCCGCTTAACAGTCAGCTAATACAGGGCTCACAAAGTTTATTCGGAATTAAAGCACAATTGCAGTTTGGTAAATTAAATGTTACCCAGGTTTTATCCCAGCAAAAAGGTAAACCGGAAACAATAAACGTTCAAGGCGGAGCTCAGTCTACAACCTTCGACATTAAATCGGATCAGTACGAAGAGAATAAACACTTTTTCCTTTCACAATATTTTGCAGATACTTACGATCAGAACCTACGTGACCTGAATCGTGTGGCTTCAGCGGTTAATATTACACGACTTGAAGTATGGGTTACTTCCCGAAGCTATGTTAGTTCACAGAACAATCAAAACAGAAACATTTTCGCTTTCTCCGATTTGGGTGAATACAGACCGGATCCTTCTCAAACACTGGTGCCTCAATTCCCCACGGGTATTGTAGAACCTTCTGACAGTTCTAATGAGCTTTTCACTATTCTTAACAGTTCTGTGGCCGGAGGATATAGTGCTTTACGAAGAATTTCTAATTCCACACTTATTGAAAATGCAAATACAGCTGGCGGTTATAATTACACCCGTACTAAAAACTACGAGACCGTTGAAAATGCACGTCTGTTGCAGCCTTCTGAATATACCTATAACAACAGACTTGGATACATCTCTTTAAATTCAAAACTTCGTTCGAATGATGTATTGGCTGTAGCTTTTGAATACACCTTTAACGGACGAGCGCACCGCGTCGGTGAACTTACATCAAGTTCAGGAGTAAGCGGAGATTCTGCCCTCTTCGTAAAACTGATTCACAGTACGAATTTCAATCCACGGTTTTATACCTGGGACCTGATGATGAAAAACATTTATTCACTCGGCGGCTATAGCATCTCTCAGGAAAAATTTCGTCTGGATGTATTGTATCAGGATGATAAAATCGGAGGTAATATCAACTATATTCCCAATGGCTGCGATCAGGTAAAAGGAATTCCGCTTTTAAGTTTGCTAAACCTCGACGATCTGAATACACAACTCAACCCACAGCCTGATGGACTCTTTGATTTTGTATCGGGGATAACGGTAAATCCTCAGGCGGGAAGAATTATTTTTCCTGTTAGAGAACCCTTCGGAAGTTATTTGCAATCCAAATTCTGCAACGATGCTCAAACAGCAGACCTTTATACGTACAATGCCCTTTACGATTCAACAAAAACTGCAGCCCAACAACAGCCTGAAAAAAATAAATTCAGTCTGCGGGGTTCTTTTCAATCCTCTTCCGGTTCTGAAATTCCATTGAATGCGGTAAACGTTCCACAGGGTTCTGTCAAGGTAACTGCCGGTGGCGTTACGCTAAAAGAGAATGTGGATTATACTGTTGACTATACTCTTGGAAGAGTAAAAATCATAAACGATGGTTTGCTAAAGTCGAATACACCCATTACAATTAATCTCGAAAGTAATTCCTTATTCGCTTTGCAAACCAAATCACTTATTGGAACACGACTGGAATATACCTTTAATAAAGACCTTCAGGTTGGCGGTACTTTCCTGCACATGTATGAAAAACCGCTCACGCAAAAAGTAAATATAGGCGACGAACCCATTTCCAATACTGTTTGGGGACTGGATGGAAACTACAGAAGAGAATCACGTTTTATTACTAAACTGTTAGATAAGCTTCCGTTTTACAGTACGAAAGAAACATCTACGCTAACTTTCAGTGGTGAAGTAGCTCAACTTATACCCGGCCATTCAAGTGCTGTAGGAAAAACAGGAATTTCTTACGTTGATGATTTTGAAGGAGCCATTACTCCGTTGGATCTTAAAAATCCTGCAAGCTGGTATTTGTCCTCAATACCCGAAGGACAGACGGAACTTACCATGTTTCCCGAATCGCAGGCAGATAGCATAAACTCCGGATTAAATCGCGCTAAAATTGCCTGGTATTATGTGGATGGAGTTTTTCAGCGTGATCAGGGCAATCAACCCAATAATGTTACAGACGAAACAAGAAGCGACAATTTTATACGGGAAGTATTGCAAACGGAAATTTTTCCGAATGTGAAATTGCAAACACCGCAGTTCATCACGTGTATGAATGTGGCTTTTTATCCAAATGAAAGAGGGCCGTATAATTATGATGTGCTTCCCAATACTTATTCGAAAGGTATTAATGCTAATGGTGGACTATTATCTCCTGAATCGCGCTGGGGCGGCATTATGCGGAAAATTGAAACAAACGATTTCGAAGCCAACAACATTGAGTTCATTCAATTCTGGTTGATGGATCCTTTTACGACGAATACAATTAATACAGATTCAACCGGCGGTGATCTTTACTTTAATATCGGAACATTATCGGAAGATATTTTAAAGGATCAGCATAAATCGTTTGAGAATGGATTGCCCTCTCCAAAGAATAATTACACGGTCAATAATACACCGTGGGGTGTTTATCCTAATGTACAATCAATTGTCAATGCTTTTGATAATGACAATGCAAGCAGAATTGCACAGGACGTTGGTTTGGACGGATTGAACGATGCCAATGAAAATTCGTATTTTCAAAGTAACTTCATCGGTGCTATTCTATCAAATTTTGGCAGCACTTCACAGGCTTTTCTTTCTGCAAATACTGATCCTTCGAGTGATGACTTTCTTTACTTCCTCGATCAATCGTATGACAACCCTGCTATCCCTATTCTTGACCGTTACAAAAGATGGAATGGACAGGAAGGAAACTCAATAGGCAGCGGCGGTTCAAACCTGACCATTTACTCGGCAACTCCTGACGCAGAAGATATAAATCGGGATAATAACATGAACATTGGGGAAAACTATTTCCAGTATAAAATTGTTCTAAAGCGAGGAAATTTAGTGGTAGGACAAAATTATATAACAGACGAAATAGAAGCTCCCGTTCGTCTTGCAAACAACAATAATACGCTTGTTAAATGGTATCAATTTAAAATTCCAATTAAGTTTCCGCAACGTACTGTCGGTGATCCTGAATTTACGAATATAGAATTCATTCGTATGTACATGAAAAATTTTCAGTCTCCCGTTATCTGCAGATTTGCCAAACTGGAATTCCTGCGCGGTGAATGGAGAAGGTATCAGTTTTCACTTTTGCAGGATGGAGAATACAGTCCAACCCCTGAAGTTCCAGGAGAAACAACATTGGATATTGCTGCAGTAAGTATTGAAGAAAACGGTAACCGAACTCCCATTCCTTATGTTTTACCTCCCGGAATTGAAAAAGAACAAAGCCCTTCCACACAAACACTGACTACACTCAATGAACAATCGCTAACGCTTAAAGTTTGTGAGCTGCAGGATGGTGATGCACGTGCAGCATATAGAAATACCCAATTTGATTTTCGTTCTTATAAAAAGCTGAAGATGTTCATTCATGCTGAGTCGCTTGCAGGACAGCCAACAATAAGCAACGGCGATCTTCATGCATTCATACGTCTCGGAAGTGATTTCAACGACAACTATTACGAATACGATATTCCTTTAACAGTAACGGTTCCTCCCACAACTGCTCCAACTGAAATCTGGCCGGAGAGCAACAATATGGAAATTACACTCGACGACCTGATTGATGTCAAGCTTGCACGGAACAGCGAAATGCAATTAAATCCAAATGTAACGTTGCTTACACCATTTAAAAAAATTATTGGCGGACGAACCATTACCGTAAAAGGTACTCCAAACCTAAGCAACGTTCGTTCAATTATGCTGGGAATTCGTAATCCGAAAGATGGCAGTGGTTCGGGTGCTAAACTTTGTGGAGAAGTCTGGTTTAATGAATTAAGACTTTCCGACTTTAATGAAAACGGCGGTATTGCATCAACAGCCCGAATTACCAGTAAACTCGCTGACCTTGGAACCATGTCTCTTGTGGGAAATCAAAGCAGTGCAGGATGGGGAAGTATTGAGAAAAAAGTTAGTGAGCGTTCTCGAGAAAATAAACTTTCATACGATTTTTCGACCAGCATTGAATTGGGAAAATTCTTGCCCGAAAAATCAGGAATAAAAATACCAATGTACTTTGGCTATTCTGAAGCTGCTATCAACCCGCAGTACAATCCGTTAGACCCCGATGTTCTTCTGGATCGCGCTTTAGATGCAGCACCCAATAAAGAGGTTAAGGAAAACATTAGTAGAAGTGTTAAAGATTATACACAAAGAAAAAGTTTGAATTTCACCAATGTCAGGAAAGCAAAAACCGGAGGTAATTCAAAGTCTCACATTTACGATGTGGAGAATCTAAATTTCACGTATGCTTATACTGAAAACTATCAGCGCAACTATAATATCGAACGTTCTTTTGCTAAAACCTATCAGGGAATCGTAGGCTATAATTACAATAGCGGATCAAAACCTATTGCACCTTTTGAAAAAAATAAATCCAAAGTATTAAATTCAAAGTGGCTTAAACTTATCAAGGACATTAATTTTAATCCCATACCATCGGCATTAAATTTCCGGGCCAGTCTGGACAGAACATATTCTGAAACGTTTTTGCGCAACAATACCGGATTGTCATTTAATCTTAGTCCTACATATGAGAAAACATATTTTATGCGCCGCAATTACGGCTTGAACTGGGACTTAGTAAAAGCATTAAAGATTGATTACAATGCCGATGCATATGCCATAATTGACGAACCACCCGGACGAATAGACACCAAGGAAGAAAGAGATTCAATAACACGTAACTTGAAAAACCTAGGTCGTCTGGATCATTTCCATCAGACATCAAGAGCTACCTATGCAGTTCCATTCACGAAATTCCCACTCACAGACTGGATAACAGGAAGTGTAAGTTATACAGGAGATTTTGACTGGAAGTCAGCGCCACTTGTTTTCGATACACTTCTAAACCAAATTACCGATTCAAATTCCTGGGGAAATACCATTCAGAATTCTCAAACCATGCAATACAATGCAAGTTTAACCTTTGCGACCTTGTACAATAAAATTCCTTTCCTGAAGAAAATAAATGCCGGCCAGCCTCAAAAAAGCAAACCAAAACCAAAAGTTAAATTACCTTCAGATTCACTTAAAACAAAACCGGATACATTAACTCCTAAACCAAGCATTCTGGAACCAATCTTTAGAGGAATGGCAAAAACATTAATGATGGTTAAGACTGCTTCCGTAAATTATTCTGAAACGAATGGAACTCTCCTTCCCGGTTTCTTTCCCAAACCAAATAGTATAGGAGATTTCCTTGGTAACGATAATAATTTTCCGGGTAGTCCTGCTGCACCGGGATATGGATTTGTATTCGGTAGTCAACGTGATATTCGACCGGATGCCGTAAAGTATAAGTGGCTTACCAAAGATACAACCCTGAATTCATATTTTACCCGAACCTATCTTCAAAACCTGACCGTTCGTGTTACTATTGAACCTATAAAAAGTCTGAAGATAGAATTGAATGGCAGCAGAAATTACACACTCAATCACAACGAATACTATAAATATCAAAATTCGGATGGAACCTTTAGAAGTTCGAGTGTAACGGAATCCGGTAACTTTTCAATATCGTATCTGACATGGAATACTCACTTCGTAAAAGACGCTGAGGATTATTCAAATAAAAACTTTGAGCAATTTGTAAAAAACCGTCAGACGTTTTCAGGAATACTTGATGCTGAAAATCCAAATGTACCAAGACAGCCTAATACCAATGGTTACGGACTTTCGCAAAAAGAAGTATTAACCTATGCATTTCTTTCAGCATATTCGGGCAGGACACCTTCCAGATCTATCTTAAAACTATTCCCAACTATTCCAATGCCAAACTGGAGAGTTACCTATGATGGGCTTTCCAAGCTTAAACTGTTCTCATCGTTCCTTCAATCACTTACAATTTCACACGGTTATCGTTCCATATACAGCATCAATTCATTTACACAGAATTTGTTTTATACAAAGGATATAAATAATAATATGCCCAATAACACGGATACCATTGGCAATTTTATTCCGCAATACGACTTGCAGCAAATTACTATTTCAGAACAACTTGCTCCACTTATTGGAATCGATATGATGTGGAAAAACAGTCTGCAGACACGCTTTGAAATAAAACGTGACCGTACAATTTCTCTGGCATATTCCAACAGTCAGGTTACAGAAGTCCGCGGTATAGAATATACCATTGGCCTTGGCTATAAATTCAAAAAAGTCACCTTACCATTCCGAACAGGAGGCAAGAAAAAACTCAGCAACGATCTGACAGTAAAAGCAGATGTTAACCTGCGGGACAATACAACAATTCTTCGAAAAGTTGTTGAAGGAACCAATCAGCCAAGCGGCGGAACCAAAACCCTTGCTTTCAAGATTTCGGCAGATTATCCAATCAACGATCGCTTTAACGTTCAGGCTTTTTACAATTATTCTGCTAACGAACCATTTGTGTCTACCAGCTATCCCAACTCAAATACGAATGCTGGGATTAGTATACGATTTACGTTGGCGCAGTAAAAAAATTAGTTAATTAGCTAATTCGCTAATTAACTAATTAACTATTTTTTTCCTTATTTTGCAAAAAAAAACCATGAACTTTCCAACCAATCTAAAATACACGAAAGAACACGAGTGGGTCCGTGTTGAAGGTAATACAGCTATCATAGGTATAACCGATTTTGCCCAGAGTAAATTGGGTGATATTGTTTATGTTGAAATTGAAACTGAAGGTGAGACACTCGAAAAAGACTCCATTTTTGGTACTGTAGAAGCAGTAAAAACGGTGTCCGATCTATTCATGCCCGTTTCAGGAAAAGTTACTGCTGTCAATGACGGTTTGGTAAGTGCTCCTGAATCTGTCAATACTGACCCTTATGAAAAAGGGTGGATGATAGGTGTAGAAATGACTAATCCATCAGATGTAGGCAGTCTTCTTTCAGCCGTTGAATACGAGCAGTTAGTGGGCGCTGATGCCTGAAAACAATACTATGTTTTGGCGGAATTTCCGGCCCGCATTATTTTGGGCTTTGTTTGTTTTAATTCTTTGCGGGCTTCCAGGAAGAGATTTTCCTGAGCTAAGCTTTCTACAGTGGCTAAAGCCTGATAAAATAGCTCATCTTATTCTTTTTGGCGTTCAATGTTTTTTGCTGCTAAAAGCTTTCAGAAAAATGAAGCAGACTTCTGTTTATTATAAAAATGCCGTCCTTTTTTCCTTAACTTTAAGTATTACTTACGGCGTCCTCGTTGAGGTTTTGCAAACCTATGTTTTTATTCAACGCGACGGTGACGTAAGGGATGCTATTGCAAATGCAATTGGCGCTTTTCTTGGTGTATGGCTCTTCAAGCGAATAAACAGAAGAAAATTACTGGTACTTGAAAAATCGCAATTGAATTAATTAGAATTTATCGTTGCCTTCCCATGAATAAAAAAAATAAAATAGTAATTGCAGTAACAGGAGCCAGCGGATCCATTTATGCGAAAGTGCTTTTTGACAAATTAATTTCCCTAAAAGATCAAATCGAAAATGTCGGGCTTGTTTTTTCAAACAATGCAAAACAAGTTTGGAAATACGAACTGGGAGATGAGTCATACGAAAAACTACCTTTTAAAATATATTCCAAAGAAGATTTTACGGCACCCTTTGCCAGTGGCTCAGCCGCTTACAACATTATGATTGTTTGTCCATGCAGCATGGGAACACTGGCACGCATTGCTGGCGGCATTTCCAACGACCTCACCACACGTGCTGCCGATGTCATTCTCAAAGAAAGAAGAAAGCTTATCCTTGTGATTCGTGAAACTCCTTACAGTCTCATTCATATCAACAATATGAAAACCGTTACAGAAGCCGGAGGGATAATTTGTCCGGCTATGCCGTCGTTTTACTCAAAGCCGGAGACATTTGAAGCAATGGCAGCAACAGTGGTGGACCGAGTGATTGATTTGGCCGGACTAGAACAGAATAGTTATCGATGGAATAGTTGAAAAAGTTTATATTCCTTCTTAGTGCAAAATTTTTATATTATTTGATACAATTAACTATAAAATACCCTTTAAAACAAGTTAATTAATTCAATTTTTCTATATTAAACTGTAAAGAATATCTTTTTCAAGTATTCAGTTATGTTAAAATCAGGTCTATTGGCTGTTTATTTTCTTCCTTTTTAAGATTTATTTGGAATTTAAACTAATAAGGCTTATTTTTATTATAATTCGGATAGTTCATATAGG